>JBJKRD010000434.1:0-2644 GCA_046704925.1 Opitutaceae bacterium
CATCGGCACCGTCCGCCGTGTCGGTCGTTTCTCGGGCCGACGGAAGCCCAAATCCGGTCGAGGAGCAGCCTTAGGCGCGGCCCGCCGCGTGGTCCATCGAAATGTGCAGCGTGCCGTATCCGGCGCCTCGCCCGCCAACGGCCTGCATCCTTCCCGTGCGCTTTTCTGTAACCTCCGGACGCCGATCCGGGTTATCCCGGCATCACCACCATGAAGATCATCGGAGTATTCCTGCTCTGGTGCCTGCTCCTCGTCATCTGCTGGCCCCTCGCCCTCCTGACCCTGGTCCTCGCGCCCATCGTCTGGCTGATCGCCCTGCCCTTCCGGGTCTTGGGAATCTGCGTCCACGCCACCTTCGCTTTGATCAAAGCCCTGCTCTTCCTCCCCGCCCGCGTCCTCGGCGGATAAGGGCCGCAGAGGGGCGCAACCGAGTGTCACGCCGGCGCGCCGAGTCCGGCTGCTTGCCAGGCGCAGACTCCCGGCCGGCCGACGGACGCCGTGGCGGCGTCCCTGCCCCACACGTAATCAGCCGGTTGCGTTTGCCCAGAACCCGCGAGCCCGGATGGCCATTTGACAGCGAGTTGCGGCAAGGCGCGGAATGCTTATGCTCAACGCCAGATGAATGTCCCGGTGGCCGCCACGGCGGCGCGGAATCCTTCGGCCTTTGACACCACCCGCTGGACGCTGGTCCTGCGCGCGGGCGGCGACGGGGCGCGGGCCCGCGAGGCCCTCTCGCACCTGTGTCAGGCCTATTGGCAACCGTTGTATGTCTACGCCCGCCGTCGGGGCCGCTCCCCGCAAGACGCCGAGGATCTCACCCAGGAGTTTTTTGCCGACCTCCTCGGTCGCGGCGCGATCAAACGCGCCGATCCCGGCCGGGGGCGCTTCCGCACGTTTCTGCTGACCGCGTTCGCCAACTTCCTGCACAACGCCCACGATTACCAAAACGCGGCCCGCCGCGGGGGCGCCGTCGCGCGCCTGTCGATCGATGGCGCCGAAATCGCCGAGGCCCTGGCGCAGGTCGAGGCGCCCGAGCTCACGCCGGATCAGGCGTTCGATCGCTGCTGGGCGCTGGCGGTTTTCGATCGGGCTCTCCAGCGACTGCGGGCGGAGCAGGCCGGGGCCAAACGGCCCGGTTGGTTCGAGCGGCTGCGGCCGTTCCTGCAGGGCAAGGCGGACCCCGGCGATTACGACGCGATCGCCGCCGAGTTTGGGCTGACCAAGAACGCCGTGGCCGTCGCGGTGCACCGACTGCAGACGCGTTACCGCGAGTTGGTGCGGGCGGAGATCGCCGAAACGGTGAGCGGCACCGAAGACATGGAGAGCGAGATGCGCGCGCTGCTGGGCGCTGTGTAATCGGGCCGGCCGGCCGGCTTTATAGTGTCCAGAGATACGCGCGAGAATCGACGGCGCCGCCGCTCCACCGTCATCCCCGCTGAAAAATCCACGCCGTCGACCCCATCGCCTCTTTTCCAATGATCCCGACGGCGACATGCAGCCGATGCGGCGGCCCCCTGATCGGCGGATGGTTGGATGGCCTCTGCCCGCGTTGCGTCGCCCGGCTGGCGCTCGGCGACGGGGACGCCGGCGGAGCGGGCGCCGAGGTCGGCGGTTATCAAATCCTGGGCGAGATCGGGCGCGGCGGCATGGGCGTGGTCTATCTCGCGCGGCAGGGGACCCTCGATCGGCTGGTGGCGCTCAAGATGCTGGCGGCCGGAGCCCACGCCGGGCCGGCCTCCGAGGAACGCTTTATGCGGGAAGCCCGGCAGGCCGCCCGCCTTCGTCACCCCCATATCGTCGCCATCCACGAAGTCGGCCGCCACGAGGGCCGGCCGTTCTACTCGATGGATCTCATCGAGGGGGAGGATCTCGCCTCCTACGCGGCCAGGCAAAGACCGTCGGTGCACGAGTCGGCCCGCCTGGTGATCAAGGCGGCGCGGGCGGTCCAGCAGGCCCACGAAGCCGGTTTGCTCCATCGCGACCTCAAGCCCGCCAACCTGCTCATCGATGCGGCGGGCGAGCCGCATCTCACCGATTTCGGGCTGGCGGTGGCCGTCGAGGGCGGCGAGGCGCTCACCCGGACCGGCGAGGTCCTCGGCAGCCCGAGCTACATGGCGCCCGAGCAATTGCGCGGCGCCGCGAGCGTGGCCTCCGACGTCTACGGTCTCGGCGCCGTCCTCTATTTCCTGCTCACCGGCCGGGCGCCGTTTGTGGCGGCCCAGTTGCCCGAGCTCCTGGCCGCCGTGGCCCGCGGCGATCCGCTGGCGCCGCGGCGCCTGGATCCGTCCATTCCGCGCGATTTGGAGACGATGGCGCTGCGCGCACTGGCCCACGAGCCCGGCGAGCGCTATGCCAGCGCCGCGGCGCTGGCCGAGGATCTGGAGCGCTGGCTGGGCGGGCGGCCGATCCGGGCGCGGCGCGCGTCGGCGGTCGAGCACGCCTGGCGCTGGGCGAAGCGCAACCGGACGCTGGCGGCGATGGCCGCGGGCCTGACCGTGACGGCGGTCGTCGGCGCCGCCGCCGTGTTCTGGCAATGGCAGCGGGCGGAACGCTCCGCGGCCGAGACGGCGAGCGATCTCTACTCGCCCGACCTCAAGGTGACCTCCGACGCGCTGCTCACCGGCGACCTAGGGCTGGCGCGCCG
>JBJKRD010000435.1:0-9093 GCA_046704925.1 Opitutaceae bacterium
CCTGGAGCGTGCTGACCACCGTGCCGGCCACGAGGGCAAGGACCACCAGGCCGCCGGCGGCGAACCCGAGCCGGTGGCGCCGGATGAGCCGGCTGACCCGGTAGCCGGCGGTCGGCGGCCGCGCGAGCACCGGCTCGTGCAGCAGGTGCCGTTGGATGTCCAGGGCGAAGGCGTTGGCGGTCTCGTACCGGCGATTGGGATTCTTCTCCAACGCCTTCATCACGATCCAGTCGAGGTCACCGCGGAGCAGCAGCGAAAGCTGGGCCGCGGCGATGCCGCGCTGCCGCGCCGCGGTGTCGCGGTCGGCGTCGGCCAGGGTGTCGAGGCGGGTCGAGGGCTTGGGCGGCTCGACTTCGCGGATGATCCGCCGGATTTCGTCGCGCCCGGCCTGCCGCAGCGACTTCGGATCGAAGGGCGGGCGGCCGGTCAGCAGCTCGTAGAGCAGGTCGCCGAGCGAGTAGATGTCGCTCCGGGTGTCGACATCGATGCCGCTCATCTCCGCCTGTTCGGGGCTCATGTAGGCCGGCGTGCCGATGAACTGCTCGAACGGAGTGAAGAGGGTCTGGTCGGTCAGCCGGCCCTGCGTGGCCTTCGCGATCCCGAAATCGATGACCTTGGGCACGGGTCCGCCGTCGTGCAGCGTGACCAGGATGTTGGACGGTTTGAGGTCGCGGTGGATGACGCCTTTTTGGTGGGCGTGCTGGACGGCGTGGCAGACCTGCGCGAAAAGTCCGAGCCGCGCGGCGGTGGACAGGTGGTGTTGGTCGCAATACCGGGTGATGGGCACTCCCGGGACCAGCTCCATGACAAAATACGGCCGCCCGGTTTCCGTGGCGCCGGCGTCGAGGACCCGGGCGATGTTGACGTGGTCCATCATCGCGAGCGCCTGGCGTTCCGCGTCAAAGCGGGCAATGACCGCCTTGGTGTCCATCCCGAGCTTGATGACCTTCAGGGCGACCCGGCGGCGCACCGGCTCCTCCTGCTCGGCCATCCAGACCACACCGCACCCACCCTCCCCGATCTGTTGCAGCAACTTGTATCGGCCGATGCGCGTCCCGGGTTGGTCGACCGGTTCACCGAGGGCCGACGCCGCATCGCGGGCCGCGGAACCGCCCGTCCCCGGCTCCGGCATGAAATCGCCCGCCGAGGCATGCGCGACCAGGAGGGCCTCGATGCGCTGGCGCAGCTCCGCGTCCCCCTGGCAGACGCGGTCGAGGAAGGCCGCGCGTTCGCCCGCCGGCAGCAGCAGCACGTCGGCAAAGATCTGGGCTTCCCTTTCGCCGCGGTCGCTCATGAGTGGAGGGCGGTGGGGCGGATCGCCGCGCGGATCCGCGCGGCTGGTCGGGCCGGCCGGGGCCGCATCTGATTGTCGTTCCAACCGGGCATGGCCATGATATCGGTCAGAGGGTTCCGCGGGGCGCAAATCGGCCGCCCGACGGCTCCGGCAGCTGCCGGAAGGCGGTCCGGCGCGGGAGACGGGAGCGAGGACGCTTCTGGGAAAGACGATCCAAGCCGATCCGGAGCTCCCAGCAAGAGGGAAAACGGAGCCCGCGAGCGAGGTGCTCGCGCGCAAAACGCGGCCTCTGTTTACCGCGACGCGCGTGTTTGCCTGATCTGAGCATGAGGGGGAAAACGACGGGCCGGATGCCGGTTGATGGTTCGGTCCAAGCCCCAATGCGGGAAAACCCGGCTGAAACGATCATCGAAACGCTCGCTCCGCCCGGCGACCGGATCCTCGCGACGGCCGTTTACGTCTTCGGGGGCCACCGGACCGGCACCCCTGCCGGTCGGGTTTGACGAAATGCCGAAGACGGAGACGGTACGTGGCTTCCCAGTATCAACATAAACCCCACAGGTGCGTCATGACGGGTCTGCACAATCTCTGGCTTCCCATCGTGCTGTCGTCGGTCTTCGTTTTCGTCGCCAGCGCGTTCATTCATATGGCTCTGCCCTGGCACAAGGGCGATTACCGCAAGGTGCCGGCGGAAGACAAGTTGCGCGATGCTCTCCGCCCGCTGGCCATTCCCCCGGGCGACTACATGGTGCCGCGACCCGGCAGCGTTCAGGACCTGAAGGCTCCGGCGTTTGCCGAGAAGATGCAGCAAGGGCCCGTTCTCGTCATGACCGTGATGCCCAACGGTCGCATGGGCATGGGTCGGAACCTCGTCCTTTGGTTCATTTACCTGATCGTGGTGAGCCTGTTCGCCGCATATATCTCCAGCCGGGCCCTGCCCGACCGGGCCAACTACCTGCAGGTCTTCCGGTTCGCGGGCGCCACCGCGTTCTTCTGCTATGCCGTGGCGCTGTGGCAGATGTCCATCTGGTACCGCCGTTCCTGGAGCACGACCATCAAGGCCACGATCGATGGATTGATCTACGCCGGGCTCACTGCCGGGACGTTCGGCTGGCTGTGGCCGCGGCCGCCGGTCTGACCGGGATCGATCCCGTCGCCGATGAGGCGGAGTCAATCCCCGTCCGCTGAGCCTGCCGATGGCCAACGTTGACCGACCGCGCTAAGGCAGGGAAACCCGGTCGATCACGGCGCCGGGGTCGATCGCGCGAACGGTGAAGGTGTGTTTGCCGGCGGTGAGCCCCGGCAGCGGCACGCGCGCGCGAACGTAGTTGTCCTGCACCGCCCTTTCCCGAATGGGCCCGTTTTCGTTCTCCGCGCCGCTGGAGCCCGGCACCTCGACAACCACGGGAGCACCCTGATCCACGCTCACGGCCACGCGCAGTTTCATGCCCGGGTAGATGCGGAACGTCGGGAGGAAATCGATGTACGCCGCGACATCGCCAGCCGGGCTTTCGAAATCGTACTCCAGCGCCGGCGCCCCGGCGTCGTCCGTTTTCCACGCGAGCTCCGAGTTCGCCGGCTCCAGGGCGACCGCCCGGCCCGACGGCCCGAGCCCCGGGACGACGCACCAGCGCGCCGCGGCCGCCGGGATCAGGCGATCGGCCGTGGCGGCATCGCGCCAGGTGCCCTCGGCCGGCTGAGCGGCTGGGCTTCCGGAAGGATTCGCGGCCTCTCCCGGTTTTTCACCCCACGGCCAGCGGACCTGGCTGCTCCAGGCCATGAGGTTCTTTCCCGTCACGAGGCCGGGCATCATGCGGTTCCATTTCCCGCCCGCGATGCCGGTATTGTAGTGCTCCACCTGCGCCTCCAGCTCGTTCCGCATCCGCGCGATCTCCTGCTCATTGGCCGCCACCTCCACGCCCTCCTGGATCTTGCGGTCGGCCATGAAGATCAACCCCGTGTCGCCGAGCACCCGGACCGGGAAGCCGACCAGCTCCGTGTAGGCGTCGCCCGCGGCCGGAGCCAGCAGGGCGGAAACGGCTTTTTCGCGCTGGAGCAGGTCGCGGTAGGCTCGCTCCAGATGGGCCGCGCGTGCCGGCGTCAACGACATCGCCCAGGCGCGGATCATCAGCTCGGGTTTGCGGACGGTTCCCAGCTGGTAGAACTCCCTCAGCAAGTCCGCGATCGGCTGGGCGTGGTCGGCGCCGAAATTGGCCGCCGCGAACTCCCGGAGAAAAGTGGGCTGCGCCCCCAAGGGGAAACCCTCCGGGTTCCAGGCCAGCCGGGAAAAATAGTCGATGCCGATTTCCCCCGGCTTGATGTCGCCGACGTTGATCACCCACAGCCGGCGCGCGTCGTTCTCCCAGGCCTTGTGTAGTTCCTCCCACAGCAGCGCCGGTGCGGTGGTGTCGATCCAGGTGTAGGAATGCGGCCCGCCGTAGTAGGACAAGTGCCAGTAGACACCCGCGCCGCCGGAACGTGCTCGCTCCGCGGGCGAGCTGAGGCGGCGGATGTAGCCAAAATTGTCGTCCACCCATACCAGCGTTACGTCGTCCGGCACCTTCAGACCGGCGTCGTAGATGGGCAGCACCTCCTTGTAGGGCACGAAACACTGCGCGATCGGCCCCCATTGTTTGGAAACATACCGACCCAGCAGCGCGCGCTGATCGTGGAAGATCTCCGTCACCAGGCTGATCTTGCCGGGCAGGTCGTCCGGCGGCGTTTCCATCGCCCGGTCGTGCACGCCGCGGATGCCCAGCGTCCAGACCGCCTCGTAGGCGCCGCGGGCCTTGGCCGACTCCTCCCAGATGGCGTGGATGGTGTTCCGGTTCGTGCTATAGTTCCAAGGCCCGGCTTTTGCGGCGTCCCAGCTGACATTGTTGTAGAGCATCGGCTCGCAGTGGGACGCGCCGACGACGATTCCGTACTGGTCGGCCAGGCGGTAATTCTCCGGCACCGAACCGAACGCCGTGGAGCACGCGTGGATGGCGGGCCAGAGATAGTCGAGCCGCAGGCGGAGCAGCAGCTCGAACACCTTCGCATAGGTCTTCGGACCGATGTTGCCGAATTCCGGATCGAAGGTCTTCGCGGCCCAGGGATGGAGGCCCCAGTCCTCGTCGTTGATGAAAATGCCGCGGTACTTCACGCCCGGCTCGCCCGAGGCAAAGCGGCCGGGCACGACGTAGGCACTCGGGCGCGATTTCACCGGCACGTCGGCCCACCAGTACCAGGGCGAGACGCCCAATTGCCGGGAGATCTCGTAGATGCCGTAGATCGTGCCGCGCCGGTCGCTGCCCGCGATCACCAGCGCCTGGCTCACGCCCGGCAGCGGCTGCGCCACGGTGCTGATGACAAAGCTTTCCCATTTGTTCCGGAGGTCGTCGGCCGTGAGCTTGCCGGAGGCGACCAGGCTGTCGATCAGCGCGCTCTTGCCCACGGTTCCGACAATGATCGGCTTGGCGGACGGGGGACGGCCGATGGCGGCGAAACTGAGTTCCGGTCGTACGCCGGTCACCCGTTGCACATCCGCCTGCAGGTCGCCCGCGGCCCGCCGCACCGCCGGCCAGTCATTCCGGTCGACCCAGATCGGTGCGGCAGTCTTCGCCGCCACGAGCGCAAAGGCGTCCGCCGCCGGCGCGGTGTCTGTCACCAGTGGGTCGGGGATCTCCGCGGCCGAAACGGCTGCGGCGCCGGCCAGCAGCACCAGGGCGGCCAGCAGTGCATGTCGGCGACATTCCCGGATCGATCGTGGTGCCGAGGCCGACACCCAACCCATACCCGGAGCCGGGAAGCAGGCCATCGCCGGGGTCAGGGCGGGCGGATTTGGAGTCTCACTCATGGCATTGGATCAACCCCGCTGAAAGCAGAGGTTCAACCATTAATTCATACTCATCCTCACCAATCCGGATTGGTGGCCGTTGTCAGTTTGTACCCGCGCGCCTTTTCGCGGAGGCCGGCGTGCGTTATCGCGATCTGGGGCGACAGAATCTCCCCAACGGCCACGGGCTGACGAGCGTGGTGGAAGGGTATCCATACCCGATCCGCTACCGCGCGGAGGAGGAAACGGATCGACCCGCGCGACCCTGAGAAGCCGGATTCTCATCCCTTTGCCGGGTGAGCGACTCGGCTTCCGCGGGTCGGTTGACACGATCGTCTGCCGCCAACAGCGCCGCGACCCGCGGTTCTGGTCATGATGCGAGGTCGCCCAGGTCCGAAGGCGGAAATCCTGGCTGCCGGTTACCCAGTCGACGGCCGCTCACAAAATTCGATCTACACCAAACCGTCCGGTGGGTGCTGCGAATCCACCACGGCATGAGGGAATTCCGGGTTCCGGGCCGGATCATGCATTTCGCATGATTGAAAAATGGCCAATTGTGCTTTATCTCCAGTCCGACGCCTGCTGAATCGCGCGCGATGAGTTCAGGGTCGCCAGGCAGCCGAAAGGCCAAGCCAACAAATACCCCGCCCGCGCCGGCCAGCAACGGGCCGGCTGCCGAATCCCGTCGGCTCCTAGGCGAGGCCATCCAGCAATTGGTGGATGCCAACATCGTGGGCATTGCGGTGGCCGACCCCTCCGGGGCCATCGTCGATGCGAACGATTATTACCTGCGCCTCATCGGCGTCACCCGTGACGAGATGCAACAGGGCCGGATCAATTGGCGGGCCCTCACGCCGCCCGAATGGCTGCCCGCGGATGAACAGGCCCTCCGGGAACTGGCCGAGCACGGCATCTGCGACCCTTACGAGAAGGAATACCAGCGGCGCGATGGAACCCGCGTCCCGGTCCTGCTGGCCGACACGCGCTTCGTCGGCAAAAAGGGCTGGATCGCGGCGCTGGTGTTCGATCGGGCCGAGCACAAGCGCACGGAGGGGAAGTTGCGCCTGGTCCGCGAACTCGTCGAGCGCAGCAGCGACGCCATCGAGGTGACCGACCCCCGCACCGGACAATTCCTGGACGCCAACGAGACGACCTGCCGGATGCTGGGCTACACCCGCGACGAGCTTTTGGCCCTGACCATCTTTGACGTAGACCGGAGCGTCGGGCCCTCCGACTTTGCCGCCGTGGGCGAGCTCCTGGCGAAGGAAGACAAGGCGACGTTCGAAGCCCGGCGATGGCGCAAGGATGGCTCGAGCTTCCTCGTCGAAATCAGCGTGTCGCGGGTCACGCTGGATCGCGAATACCGCATCGCGGTCGTGCGCGATGTCACGCAACGCAAGCAGGCCGAGGCCCGGCTGCGCCTGCAGGCCGCGGCGCTGAACGCCGCCGCCAACGCCATCATCATCACGGATCCCGCCGGCACCATCCTGTGGGCCAACGCCGCCTTCACGGCGACCACCGGCTATGGGCTGGGTGAAGCCATCGGCCGAAACCCGCGCGACCTGCTCAAGTCCGGGCAGCACGACCGGGCATTCTACCGGGCGATTTGGGAGACGATTCTGGCCGGGCGGCCCTGGCACGGGGAGCTCATCAACCGGCGCAAGGACGGCAGCCTTTATCCCGAGGACATGACGATCGCGCCCGTCGTCGACGAACACGGCGCCATCAGTCACTTCATCGCCATCAAGCAGGACATCACGGAGCGCAAGCGGGCCGAAGAGGAGTTGCGCCTGCACCAGACGGTCCTGGAGGAAACCGGACGGATCGCCAAAGTGGGCGGCTGGAGCTTTGAAGTCGCGACGGGGAACGGGATTTGGACCGACGAAGTGGCGCGGATCCACGATTTGGACCCGCGCCAGCCGACCTCGCGCGACCTCGGACTGCAGTTCTACAAGGGCGAGGCGCGGGCCCGCATCGAGACCGCCCTGCGGGAGGCGATCGAACAGGGGAAACCCTACGACCTCGAACTCGAATTGGTCAGCGCCACGGGCGTGCACAAATGGGTGCGGACGATCGGCCATCCCGTCATTGAGCAGGGGCAGGTGGTCCGGGTGCGCGGTTCCTTCCAGGACATCACCGAACGGCACCGGACCGAGGAGCGCATCCGTGAACAGGCGGCGTTGTTGGATTGCGCCAGCGATGCGATCTACGTGACCGCGATGGACTGCACCATCCTTTACTGGAACCTGGCGGCCGAACAGATCTACGGCTGGACGGCCCCCGAGGCTCTCGGCCGGAAGACCGGTGAATTGCTGACGGGCACCGAGCCGGAAATCGCCCGGCTGCTGGCGGAGGTCCAGGAAAAGGGCGACTGGACCGGGGAGCGCCGGCAAAAACGAAGAAGCGGCGAACCGGTCGAGGTGCTCAGCCGCCTGACGCTGCTCAGGGATGCCGCCGGACAGCCGCGGTCCATCCTCGTGATCAACACCGACATCACCGAGAAGAAGGAGCTGGAGGCCCGGTTCCTCCGCGCCCAGCGGCTCGAGAGCATTGGCGCCCTGGCCAGCGGCATGGCCCACGATCTCAACAACGTCCTGGCCCCGGTCCTGATGGCCACCCCGCTGCTGCGGGAAATGGCCACCGACGACGCCACGCGCAAGATGTTGAGCCTGATGGAGGCGAGTGCCCGTCGCGGCGCCGAGATCGTCCGGCAGGTGCTGACCTTCGCGCGCGGCACCGAGGGCCAGCGCATCACGCTCCGCCCGGTGCATCTGGTGCGCGACCTGGTGCGGATGGTCGCGGAGACCTTTCCGAAGAACATCGTGGTCGACCACCGCAGTGCGCCCGGCATCTGGAGTGTCGAGGGCGACGCGACGCAGTTGCACCAGGCCTTGCTGAACCTGTGCGTCAACGCCCGCGACGCCATGCCGGACGGAGGCACCCTGACCCTCGCGGTCGAGAACGTGGCGCTGGATGACGCGGCGGCGGCCCGGATTGTCGGAGGGCGCGCCGGTCGGTTTGTCTGTGTGCGCGTCGCCGACACCGGCACCGGGATCGCCCCCGAGGTCCTCGAACGGATCTTCGAGCCGTTCTTTACGACGAAAGGGGTGGGCAAAGGCACGGGCCTGGGGCTGTCGACCGTGCTCGGCATCGCGAAAAGCCACCAAGGCTTCGTCCGCGTTGCCAGCGCCATGGGACGCGGCACGACCTTTGAGCTCTACCTTCCGGCCGCCACCGTCGCGCGAACGCGGGCGGACTCGTCAACCCCGATGGCGCCGCCGGCCTGGCGCCGCGCCCACGGTGAGCTGATCATGGTCGTTGACGACGAAGCCGCGGTGCGCGAAGTGGCGCGCCAGGCGCTGGAGGATTTCGGGTACCGGGTGGCGACCTACGCCACCGGCGCGGAAGCGATCGATGCCTTCCGGAACGCACGGCCCGCGGTGCATCTGGTGATCACGGACATGATGATGCCGGAGATGAACGGGCCGACCCTCGTCCAGGCGTTGCGCGCGGTTGATCCGGGCGTCCGCGTGGTGGGGATTACCGGCACATTGGATCCGCCCGAGCTTAGTCGCGTGAAGGCATTGGGCCTGGCCGCGGTCCTGGGGAAGCCCTTTTCGGCGACCGACCTGTTTGCGGCGGTGGAGATGGCAGCCCCAATACCCCCGACGCCGGCGCCCTGAAATTCCGGGTTTGGCGCCGGGCTGGGGTCCGGCCGCGGTCACCGGCGCCGGCTGCGCCCCCGCAAGATGCCGCTTGGCGGATCCGCGTCGATGGTTTACCACACGTGCCCGTTGGGGGCCTGTAGCTCAACGGTCAGAGCAGAGGACTCATAATCCTTTGGTTCTGGGTTCGAATCCCAGCGGGCCCATTCCGCGAAGCGGCAGGGTGCTGGGATGAGAACCCATGGGTTCGACGGAGTGAGCTGGGCGAACGGAGAAGGGCGAACGCGTCAGCGTTCGGGCCGCAGGCCTGCGCGCAG
>JBJKRD010000436.1:0-7586 GCA_046704925.1 Opitutaceae bacterium
ACCTTGCCGCCGCCAGGCCACGCTCACCTCGGGATGACGCAGACTGGCATGGTCCCACGACGCCGGAAACCCCGGGGCCACGAGTAGTTCGCCGGCCAGGAGGTCCGGGTGCACGCCAAACAGGCCCTCGATAACCGTCCGCGCCAGCACGCCGTCACCGTCCGCGAAATCCCGCTGCGATTCGCGGCGATAGGCGTCGAGGTAGTTCATGGTGCCGACGTTGCCGGGACAGATGCCCAGGTACATGCTCGCCAGCAGCGCGCTCTTCAGCAATCGGTAGGCCTCGGTGGGCCGGTCCGCCTCCCAATAGCCCAGCGCGGTGTGGACGTTCTCGGCGAAGACCACGTTGTTGACCGACCATGAATACGGCATCCAGTCCGTGGTCGACAGCAGATGGTAGGGGCCGCCGTCCGGCAGGCCCGGCCCGGACACCGGCAGGTGCGGCATCCGCTGGTCGACGTACATCGTCATCCGGAATGCCTCGGCCGCCGTGGGCAGGCCCGAATCCATCGTCGTGTAGAAGGACCACAGGCCCGGATGCGGGTGCACGAGCTGCAATCCGAGCAGATCCTTGCACTCGGCGAAGGTGCCGCGCTCGGGCAGCCACAGGTATTCGCGCATGGCGCGGGCGATCAGGTCCGCCTCGCGGGCATAGGGCGCCGGGTCCTCGCCCAGCCGGCGGGCCAGCCGCGCCGCCATGAGGTTGTCGTAATAGTTGTAGGCTGACGCATAGGCCACGCCGCCGCCCTCGTATTCCAGGTCGTCGCTCGCCCAGATGTCCGCGTAGGCCTCGTAGAGCGGGAGCTTTTCCGGGCCGAATTCGCGGCGGAACAGCCGGCGCTCCCAGGCCAGGTGGCGCACGATCACCGGCCAGAGCTGCCGCGCCAGGCGCAGGTCGCCCGTCCACAGCAGGTGCCGGAAAAGCACGTCCATGTAGACGAGATTCATGTCGTAGTGGCTGTTCGAGAGGTCGCCGTTGCTGTGCAGCGCCGCCTCGTTGCGCGCGAGGTTCGCATTCGCGTCGGCCGGCGGAATCGTCGCCGGAATCGGGGCGGTGTTCTGGCGGGCGGCCCAGTACGTCAGGTAGCGCTGCGCCCGGCCGTGCCAGCCGAGCGCGTCCAGCGCGTACGGGCCGCGCCAGCCCAGCAGCGCCGTCCGCCAGGCGATCGCGCCATGCATGATGATGTCCTGCGGCCCGTCCCACACCGCATCGGTCGCGACGTTGAGCGCGCCCACCGCGGCATCGAGATACGGATCCGGTGTCTCGACCGCCACGCGTCCACGCAGCTCCTGGAAATGGCGCTCCGCCTCCGCGTACACGGCCGGCAACTCGTCCGGCCGGTACGCCGGCGGCAGGCGGTAGGCCACCGTCCCGCGGCCGCCGCCCGCGGTCACCTCCCGGTAGGTGGCGGGATCCCCGGCTGACGCCTCCGCGTCTTCCGTGACGCGCTGGAGCGAAACGAAGAGAGGCATGCTGTTGGCCAACGGCACCTGCCCAACGATTACCTGTAGGGCCGGCGCTAGTCGCCGGGCCTCGCCTTGCCCCGGCCCGGACGCGAGGTCCGGCCCGACACGCCGCGCCAGATCCGCCGAGCGCATCAGCGCCGCGCAGTCGTTCCAGCTTTCCGCGTCCGCCACCGCCAGGCGCGCGCCGTCCGGGACGACACCCACAATCGTGGCCGGTTTGCTTTGGAGGGTGAAACTCCGGGCCGCGATGCGGAAGCGGTTGCCGCGACAGAAATCCGGCTGCAATTGGAAGTATGCGCTGATCGGCACGGCCTCGGTGCCGATGTCGCCGTCGCGTTTCCCGCGCACGCCGTTCACGCCGCCGTAGGCGACGATCAGCTCCGCGTCGGCCGGCGCCCCCTGCGCCTCCGCCCGGACGATCAGGCCGTCCGTCCGGTCGAGCGCGATCGCGACGAGTTCCAGAGTGCCATCGGGCCCGAGGAGGGGATCGCGGATCGCATAGCGCATCTCGCCCGGCCGGTACCGCGCCTCGATTTGCGCCGCGTGATCCAGCCATTTGCTGCCCGCGGCCGTGCGCACGCCGAGACGCAGGACGCCGCCGCGCCCGGGCAGGTAGAGGGAGAATTCCGGTTTGTCGCCGGCATCGACGCGGAAGGCCGTGTTGCCCCCGTACAGCGGCCGGTTGAAGTACTCCGCGCCGTTGACGATGACGAAGTCCCCGCGGTCCGGGCGGTACCGGAGCGGACGCGCGAGGTCGCCCTGAAGATTCGGCCGCAGTCCGTGCGTCGCGGTGATCGCTGCCGGGGGCGGGACCGGCGCCGGAGCGGCCGCCCGCGCCCCAACCGGGAGCTGAATCGTCGCCGCCCACATCACGGCCGCGTATCCCCCCCACCTGGCCGCGGAAAGTTTGTCACGTATTACGTGACAAAGCTCCCGGGTCTCCTTGGCGGCGGACGGTAGATTCACACGCAGCGCGACGGGGTTCGGCCGGCCGGACCTCAGCCTAGATGGTTCACCTTTTTCGATCGGCGCAGACACTCCCCGCCCGGTCGGGCACCCTTCTCGAGAGGGGAATTCGCCACCGATGGGCCGAATTCCCTCTGGGAAGAGGGGGGGCGTTCTGCCGGGCGGCAGAACGACGGGAGCGGTGTGGTCTGACGAAGGGAAAGGGTGAATGCTGCAGTCGGGGTGTTTGTCACGTAATACGTGACAAACTCCCCGGGCATCGATTTCGGTGGGAGCGGCTTTTTCGCCGCTCGATTCGAGACGACCCGGCTTCCGCCTGCCGCGCGCGGAAAAGGAGGTGAGCGCGCTCATCGCGTCGCAAAACGGAACGACACCGAGCCGTGGCGCACCCCGGAGACCCGGCGGGTCTGGGATTGCGGACCGACCTGGTCCGGCAGCGTGAATTTGCTGCCCATCGCCGGTATCACGTCGAGAAAGGCGAGCCCCGTGGACGGCAAGTGAAGGATCGGCCGGTCCCGGCCGTCATTGGGCCGGTAAACCCCGACGAAACCGCCCGGGGCGCCATTCTCGAACGTCAGCACACCCTCGGTCGTGGTGAAGACGACCCACCGCCAGTCGCGGAAATAGCCCTTGAATTCGGGGTAGATCCAGCTCTCCCCGGGGGTGGTGTCGTTGTAGGCGTTGAACCAAACGTCCAGTCGCGTACCCTCCAGCCGGTTCTGCCAGACCCGGTACGGCCCCCGGCCGAGCCAACGCACGGCCTGCATGGCCGCCTCGGGATAATCGAATTCGACGCCCAGGAGGTCGACCGGCCCGTCGAAGGTGTAGGTGTAATCCAGCCTTGCGTCCCCTCCCGGTCCGATCCGCCAGCGCACCTGCTTGAGCGCGCCGTCGTAATCCGCCTCGACGAGCGCCACGCCGTCCGCGACGCGGGCGGCGAAGTTGGTCAACCGACCTTCTCCCGCCACCTCGACGAAATCGCGCTCCTGCCGCCGGTACGCGAGGAAGCGCGGTCCGTTGTGCAGCGAAATGATCTTTCCGGCGCAGCGGATTTCCTGCAGCCGCCCGGTGGCGCGGTCGAAACGATACAGATTCGCGCCTGCCTGCACGTCGAGTTCGCCATCCTCGTCCTGCAGCGACACCGCCCTTCCGGCCGCCGTCGGGGTCGCCTCCGGCACCGCGCGCAACGACCACGACCAAGTCCACAACTCCTGTCCGACCGCATCCTTCGCCGTCACGAACAGCGCATCGGGCCCGTGCGCCGCGTCCCCCCGCCAGCCCGCGCGCAGGGGCAGCGCCACCCGGCCCGCCGCACGCGGCGCCACCATCGGTCCCTTCACGACGCCGGACGCCAGCACGATCTTCCCCGCCGTGGCCGAAGCCGCCGGCCACCGGGCCAGGCTCCACGCGAACGAGACCCGGTCGAGATCGGTGAAATCGTAATGGTTCTCGACCGGCAGCGTCCCGTCCCAATCCGCCGGCAGCACGGCCGGGGCGCTCACCTGCACCGGCGACCAGATCTCCTTGACCGTGTAGAAGCTGCCTTCCCGTTCGTGATGCGGGCCGAGCACGCCGTCAGGTGCGTCACTGCCGGAGACGTCGATGCGGCCGTTTTCGTCCGTGCGCACCACGCCCTCGTCGGCAAACACCCAGAAAAAGCCGCCGGCGCAGGTCGGGCTTTTCCCCATCACCTGCCAATAGTCGTGCAGGCCCGCGCCGACGCCCCCGTCGTACAGTCCGTGCAGAAACTCCGTGGGCATGAAGATGTCGGGCCCCGCCGCCAGCTTCGCCATCAAGGCGTAGTCGGGATAGTGCTTGGTGTTGACGCCGCTGAACAACGCCCACGGATGCAGCACGGGGCGGCGCTGCGGATCCCACCGGGCGAACTCGGCGTCGTTGGCGGTGTTCCAGCCGCCCTCGTTGCCGTTGTCCCAAAAAAGGATGCTCGGATGGTTGACGTCGCGCCGGACCAGTTCGCCCGTCAGGCGCGCCGCGGTCGGCGTATCGTAGGAGCCCTGCCAGCCGGCCAGTTCGTCGAGCACGTAGAGCCCGAGCTCGTCGCACGCCTCCAGGAACGACGCGTCCGGCGGATAATGCGAGCAGCGGACGGCATTCAGGTTCATCTCCTTGAGCAGGCGCGCATCGGCGAAACTCTGCTCGCGCGACAGCGTGCGTCCGGTCTCCGGCCGGAAGCAGTGGCGGCAGATGCCCTTGAGCACGAGCTTCCGGCCGTTGAGATAAAGCCCGTCGCCCGCCCGCACCTCTAAGGTGCGAAAGCCGACGCGGACGTGCACCGAATGCGGTGGTGGCGGGCTGGAACGGGCACGGAGTGCCGGTTCCACCTCCGCCAGCTTGAAGCGCACCTGGTACAGATTTGGCGTCTCCGCGGTCCAGGGCCGCACGCCGTCGATCTTCCCCTGGATCGTGACCTCGGTGGTGCCCGCATGGACGGGCGCAGCAAGCTGCGCCCCTACGGCATGGCCGGCCTCGTCCAAGATCTGGGCCGTCACCATGCCCGCGCCCGCCGCCGGCGCGCCCAGGTGCACCTCGGCGCGGATGGCCCCGTCGGCCCGGGCGTCGATTCCCGTCCAGTCGATGAACGCCGCCGGCCGCGCCTCCAGCCAGACCGGGCGGAAGATCCCGCCGAACGTCCAATAGTCGCCACGGCGTTCGGCCCGGTTCACCGAGGCATTCCCCGACTCCTTGCGCACCGTGACCTCGAGGCGGTTGGGCGCCCCGAATTTCACCAGCGGCGTGACATCGAAGTGAAACTGGTAGAACCCGCCCTGGTGCACCGGTCCGGCGGACCGCCCGTTGACCCATACCTCCGCGTCGGTCATCACGCCGCCGAACACCAGCCGGATCACGCGGCCGCGCCAAGCGGCCGGCACCGTGAACTCCGTGCGGTATCTGCCCTGCTCCTGCGGGATCTGCGGATCGTCGTCGGGATGGCCGCGGCGCCAGATGCCGTAGTAATACGAGCCGAAGCCCTGCTGCTCCCAACAGGACGGCACCGGGATCTTCGTCCACTCGCCGCTGTTCCGCCCCGCCGTGCAGAAGAAGTCCCATGGGACCGCGTCGTTCGGGCCGGTGCCGGACAGGTATTGAATCTGCGTCTCCTCCGCCCGCGCCGACGTGGTCCCCATGGCGCCAGCCTGCGCGACCCCCGTCGCCAAGGCGAAGAGGAAAAAGAGCCTGACGCGGCATGTGCTCATGACCCCACCATCAAAAGTCCTGGACGCCGCGCCGCCAACGCTGAATCGCCTGCCCCCGGGGCGAAAGTCCCGCGCCGCTTCGGCAGCCGGGCCGGGTCCGCCGGCCGCCAGGCACCCGGTCGATTGCCACGCCGTGGCGCCCGCCTGGCTTCGCTCCGCCCGCGCGCGGGCCGGCCTGCCGCAGCCGTCCCACCGGAGCCGCAATTCGGCCGCCGCATTTGACTTTCCCTGCAATGCGACTGCATTGCGGGACCGGCCGTGTCTTCCGGTGGTTTCGCCTTGGCTTTCCACCGGATCAGATTGGGCCGGTCACCCCTTACCCCCAAAGCCGCACGACCTCAACGTGACCCCTTCGACCGTCCCCCGGCCGTGGGGTTTAGGGTTGGCATTGCTGACCCTTACCCTCCCGGCGACGCTGGCGGCCGCCATCGCCCAAACCTGGCCGCCGCCACGGTTGTCCGATACCGGTTTGTATCGTGACCCAGCGACGCGAACGATCGCCGACGGCATTCGGCCATATTCGCCCCAGTATCCGCTGTGGACCGATGGAGCCACCAAGCTCCGCTGGATCTCGCTGCCGGAGGGCAGCACGATCGACGCCAGCCACCCCGATGCGTGGCGCTTCCCGGTGGGCACGCGTCTTTGGAAGCAATTCTCGTTCGGCGGACGCCCCGTCGAGACGCGATTCATCGAGAAGACCGCCGATGGGAAGTGGATCTTCGCCGCCTACGTCTGGAATCAGGATCTGAGCGACGCGACGCTGGCGCCGGCCAGCACGGGCCTCAAGAACTTCTACGAGATTGCGCCCGGGGTGCGCCACAACATCCCCTCCGTTTTCGACTGCCGGGCCTGCCACGAGGGAACCGGCCGGGACCCGGTGCTCGGCTACGGCGCGCTGCAACTCTCGTCGCCCCGCGATCCGCTCGCCCCCCACGCCGAGGCGGAGCCCGCGAACAGCCTCGATCTCGCCGCCCTGCTGCGGGAGCGCCGCCTCAGCAACGCCCCGGCCTCCTGGCGCACCCATCCTCCCGGCATTGTCGCGCCCACGCCCCGGGCCCGGGCCGCGCTCGGCTATTTTCACGGCAATTGCAGCTTCTGTCACAACGACAGGGATCCCGTGTCATCCGTCGGCATGTCGCTGCGCGCCAGCCTCGTGGCGCGCAGCGTCTTCGACGAGCCGGCCATGCGCACCGCGGTGGGAGTCCCAAGCAAGTTCCAGATTCGCGGCATCCCGCCGGGCACCAGCCGGCGGCTGGCGCCCCGCGATCCCGCGCACAGCGCAGTGCTGGTGCGGATGCGCTCGCGCGATGGAATGAGCCAGATGCCGCCCCTGGGGACCAAGCTCGTCGACAAGGATGCGGTCGCCTTGATCAGCGCCTGGTTGAACGACGACCTTCCCCGCATCGAGGCGTCGCGGAAGCCGCCCGGCGGTCCCTGAGTTTTTCCCTCCCCTCCGAAACCCCAAAAAGGAAGAAGCCATAACCATGAAGTATGTCATCGCGGTAACCTGCAGCATCGCGCTCCTCGGGGCGCTGGCGGTCAGCGCCGCCGAAACGGGGCCCGACGCGCAGAAGGAAGCCCAGATCAAGCTCGGCGAGCACCTGGTGAAATCGATCGGCTGTGGCGACTGCCACTCGCCGAAGAAAATGGGCCCCAATGGTCCCGAGGAGGATCTCAGCCGGATCCTCTCGGGGCACCCGGCCGATATGAAGGTGCCGCCGCCGTCGCCCCAAGGCCCGTGGGTGATCTCAGCCACCGGCGATTTGACGGCATGGTCCGGCCCTTGGGGCACCAGCTTCACGCGCAACCTCACCCCGGACAAGGAGACCGGGCTGGGCAAGTGGACCGAGCAAAACTTCATCGACACCATCCGCAGTGGCCGGGAACTGGGCAAGGGACGCGAGCTGCTTCCGCCGATGCCATGGCAAGACTACTCCG
>JBJKRD010000437.1:0-11441 GCA_046704925.1 Opitutaceae bacterium
CGCCGGCGTCGCCGGCGGCATGGGGGGTACCGGCAGCTTTTGGCGGCGGTCCGGAATCCGCAATCCGCAATCGTCAGCCCGAGCTATGGCGCTCGTAGGTGGCCTCGAATTCCTCGACGAATCCAGCGAAGAGTCGCGCGCGGATGTGATCCTGGGCCCCGGCGTAATGGTTGGCCAGGTTCCGGCAGCACCGGCAGAGGACTTCGCGCACCGGGGTGGGGGCCAGATCGGAGACCTTCGGTTCGATCTGGTGGCGCCGCAACATCAACAGCAATTGTCCCGGGCTGCGAAAGGCGCCCCGGGCGAAGGGATCGATGAAGAAAGGCGCGTCCTCCAGAAAGCAGCCCACCATGAAGTGCCCCGGCAGGCCGATGGGCTCCAGGGTGAGCCCGACCCGTTGGGCCACGAGCAGATACACGACGCTGAGCGTGAGCGGCAGGCCTTTGCGCCGCTGCAGCACCTGATCGAGCAGACTGTTGCGCGGATCGGTGTAGGCTTCGACGTTGCCGCGAAAACCGTATTCGTGAAAAAGCACCCGGCTGATCATCCGGCACTGCTCCCGCGTCGTGCACGGGGCGACAATCAGTTCGCGGCATCGTCCGGCCATTTCGTCCAGCAACGCGCAGCAGGCGCCGATATCCAGGTCCGGCGTCACGGTGCGGCTCAGCAGCAGCGAGCCGGTCTCGAGCTCATAGCTCAGCGAGCGGATGAAGTCGATGAAGTCGGCGACCGGGTCGCTGCATTTCAATTCGTGCAGAAACCACGCCGCGTGCCGTGCCAGCAGGCGGTTCGGCCCGCGGGCGATTTCCTGCAGGAACTCGATGGCCTGCGAGCCCTGGCGGTTGAGCTCGGCGGCCAGCGCGGAGCGGACGGCGGGCGTGTCGTCATCGAGGAGGGTGAGAAACGCTCCCCGCAACGGGGCGCTCAGCTGATCCGCGTCCATGATTCCACACGAATGCGAATCCGCGGGCGACGCAACCTGGAAACCGGTTTCGCACCAGCATCACGGGGAACCTGCGCCGTTTTCAGGCGGAGCGCGCGCCGAAAAGCGCGGTGCCGATTCGCACTTGGGTGCTGCCTTCGGCAACGGCGGCGGCCAGGTCGCCGGTCATGCCCATGGACAATTCGCGCAGTGGGACGCCGAATTCGGCGGCGAGGTGGTCGCGCAATGCCCGCAGATCGGCGAACGTGCGCTGTGCCACCGCCGGATCGTCCGCGAGCGGCGCGATCGTCATGAGGCCGTCGACCTGGAGGTGGGGTTGCCCGAGGGCGGTCTCCAGGAGCGCCGCCGCCTCCTCCGGCTCGGCTCCGTACTTCCGGGGGTCATGCCCGGCATTGATTTGCAGCAGAATGCCCAGCCGGCGGTCCGCTGCGGCGGCGGCGCGGTCAAGCAGGTTGAGCAGCTTCACACTGTCGACGCTCTGAATCCGATCGAAATGGCTCGCCGCGAGCCGGACCTTGTTTGACTGCAGGTGGCCAATGAGTTCCCAACGGAGCCGGGCCGCGCAACGGGCTTTCTTCTCGACCGCTTCCTGCACCCGATTTTCGCCCACGGCCGGGAATCCGTATTGCGCAGCGTGCTCGGCAGCCATGGGCGGGTGGCTTTTCGTCACCGCGAGAATTTGCACGCTCGCCGGGTCGCGACCAACGCGCCGGCAGACCTCCGCAATTTGTTCTCGAACCGCGTCGGCTCGCCCCCTAAAAGTTTCGTAGGTGATAAACATTAAGCACCCTTCTTAACAGTTGCGCACCAATTAGTGCGCTTGATAATGGGGCCGCAATAAACGCTTACCATGCAAGTGGAGAACTTCAAAATTTTTGCCGATCTGGTGGAGACGAAGAGTTTCTCAAAATCGGCGAAGTTAAACGGCATCACACAGTCGGCCGTCAGTCAACAGGCCCGCGCGATGGAGCGGCATTTCAAAACGCTGCTGATCGACCGGAGTCAAAAGCAGTTTCAGCTGACCCGCGAGGGACTACGCGTTTATGAGGCCGCCAAGGAAATCCTGCACCAATACGAGAAGCTCCTCAGCGAGCTGCAGGAGATGAAGAAGGTCATCAGCGGCACGATCCGCATCTCGACGATCTACTCCATCGGTCTCCACGAGCTGCCGCCCTACATCAAGAAGTTTCTCCACGATTATCCCTCGGTCAACGTGCGGGTGGAGTACCGCCGGTCGAATCTGGTTTACGAGGACATCCTGCACAACTCGGTCGATTTCGGCCTGGTCGCCTTTCCGGTGAAGATGCGCCAGATCGAGATGATCCCCTTCCGCAACGACCACTTGGTGCTCATCACCCATCCCAGCCACGCGCTGGCCAAGACCACGGAGGTGCAGTTGCAGACCCTGGCCGGCCAGAAGTTCATCGGTTTTGACCCCGACATTCCCACCCGCAAGGCCATCGATCAGATCTTCCGGGAGAACCGGATCGAGATCGAACCCGTGATGGAGTTCGACAACATCGAAACCGTGAAGCGGGCGGTGGAAATCGACGCCGGGGTCGCAATCGTGCCGCAGGCCACCATCCTGCAGGAGGTGCATCAGGGCTCGCTGGTGGCCGTGCACTTCAAGGGCAAGGAATTCACGCGCCCGCTGGCCATCCTGCACCGCAAAGGGCGCGTCCTCACGCCGGCCATGAAGAAATTCATCGAGACCCTGGGCTCGGATCTTTCCGAGGAACCCCAAATCTGATTCGCGGATCGCCGCCGATGTGCGGCCTTGACCCGGAAGGGCCGGCCGGGCTGTCTCAAGGCATGGCTGATGTGCTGCTGTCGGTCTATGTGCTGACACTGGCGGGACTGGTTTTCTTCGCGGCGCATCGGCTGAAAATATTGTGGCTGTATGCCCGGCACTGCCGCGATGCGGCCCCGACACCTCCTCCCTGGGTGGAACCGTTGCCGCGGGTGTGCGTGCAGTGTCCCGTGTACAATGAGGCGCCGGTGGTGGAGGGTCTGCTGCTATGCGTCACCGCGCTGCGGTGGCCATCCGGCCGGCTCGAGATCCAGATTCTGGACGACTCGACGGACGAGACGCCGGGCTTGATCGACCGCTGGCTGGCGGACCATCCGGACCGGGCGGCGATCTGCCGTCACCTCCGGCGCGGCGACCGGCGGGGTTACAAGGCCGGCGCGCTGGCGGCGGGCCTGCGGCTAAGTGCGGCGGACTTCTTTGCGGTATTTGATGCCGATTTCCGGCCGGCGCCCGACTTTCTCGAGGTGCTGATGCCCCATTTTGCCGATCCGCAGGTCGCCGTGACGCAGGCGCGATGGGATTTTGCCAACCGGGAATCCAGCCTGCTGACCCGTTTTCAGGCGGTATTTCTCGACGCGCACTTTGTTGTCGAACAGGCGGCCCGGCATGCCGGCGGCCTGTTCTTCAATTTCAACGGAACGGCGGGCGTCTGGCGACGATCGGCGTTGGAGGACGCCGGCGGATGGGCGGACGACACGGTGACCGAGGACCTCGATATCAGCTATCGGGCCCAGTTGCGGGGATGGCGACTGGTCTACCGCGACGACTATCCGGTGCTCTCCGAGCTCCCGGAGAGCCTCGTCGCGTTCAAATCGCAGCAGCACCGCTGGACCAAGGGTGGCATCCAGGTCGCGCGCAAGCTGCTGCGTACCGTCCTGGCAAGCCGGGTTCCGGCCCGGATCAAACGCGAGGCCGTGAGCCATCTGACCACCGGCTTGGTGCATCCGCTGCTCGTCCTTTTTGCCGCGCTGTTGGTGCCCTGTTTGTTCGTGATCGGGGCGCATCCCACGGGATTCTGGTGGTTTCTCAATCCCATCACCGTCATCCTGCTGGGCATGGCGACGATGGCGCTCTACGTGACCGGCCAGTATTTCCTCCGGCGCCAATGGACCGGAGGGCTGGTCTGGCTGGCCGCGTCTCCGTTCGTGATGGCCTTTGGCCTCGCCATGAGTGTCACCTGCGGCCTGGCGGTCGTCGAAGGACTGTTGACCACCGGCGGGGAGTTTGTGCGCACACCCAAGGGAAGCGCGCGGGTGGCCCGGAAGGACGCCCTGCTGATCCATTTGCGCGGACGAACGACGTTCACGGCGGTCTTATTCGGGGAGTTGGGCCTGGGAATCTGCATGCTGATGGGTGCCGCGTATTTCCAGCGTGAGGGAATGCTCTTCATCGCCCTCGTGCTGGTGATCAAGGGCATCGGCTTCCTTGGCGTGGCGGCCATGTCGACGCACGACCTTTGGCCACGGTGGGGCGGGGCACGAACCTAGCTTGGAAGGGGTGGGAATAGTTGCGGCGTTTGGGGCCTCATGCAATAATGCGCCCATTTGCCATGAACTTCCGTGATCTCTCCAGATTTCTGACTCTGTCCCTTGCCGCCGGCCTGCTGGCTCCCGTCGTACTCCGCGCCGGCGATACTTTTCCGTCAACTCCGGCGCCAGCCTGGCAATTGAAGGATGTCGATGGCGCCACCGTCAGTTCTGACCAGTTCAAAGGGAAGGTGGTTGTGCTGGATTTTTGGGCGACTTGGTGTCCCCCGTGCCGCGAGGAGATCCCGGGGTATATCGACTTGCAGCGGAAATACGGCAAGGACGGTCTGGCTATCGTGGGGGTGTCGCTTGACCGCGACGGTCCGGCGGTCGTCAAACGGTTCATGGCGGCCCAGAAGATGAACTATCAGGTGGTCATGGGCGATGATGCCATCGTCGATGCGTTCGGCGGTGTGGAGGCGATCCCGACCACGTTCATCATCGATCGCAGCGGCATGATTCGATACCGCAAGGTGGGCGCCATGCCGAAGGCGGAATTCGAGGATATCCTGCGGCCCTTCTTGAAGTGACCCCCCGGGGAGACCGGACCGGCGCTCCGGGGGCGAACCCAGACGGGGCCGGCGATAACCCCTAACGCCGGCCCCGCTGGATTCTTTGCCCGGTGCAGACCGGATTCGATTCCAGATCACCCAGGATCCTCTCAGGCAGGATCACGATGTGAACTCCGGATGTTCTAAGCATCGACGATGCCAGCTTGCCACTGGGCACAATTGGCCAGTGCGCCCCGGGCCGGCGACCCGGCGGGCGGTCTTTATGGTTGGCGCACGAAATACGGGGGTTTGGTCTCGATGTAGAAACGCGACAACTCGGCCAGCTGATCGGCCACCACGCGATCGGAGCGGCAGCGTGGCATCTTGTGCTGCCCGCCCCAGCGATCATGTTTTTTCATCCATTGCGCGAAGACGCCAGGCATGACCAGCCGCACGACCGGCTCGTCGAGCGTACCCTCGTCGCGTTTGAGCAGGTACCCGCCGTGACGCCGGGCGAGTTCCCCGTCGAGTTCGGGGCTCAGAATGTTGGCGGTCGGCGTCTCAATCGTGGGCGCCTTGAGTTCGATCCACCACTCATGGCGTCCCCGGGTTTGGCCGGTGAGCGTGCTGGCGAAGACCGGCGCCAGGTGAAAACTGACGACCGTCCAGCCATGGCGCTGGCACACCGCCGCCAGCGACTCGGTCACCGTTTTTTCGTCGACATGCTCGCCAAAGGCGTCAAGGCGCAGACTTGTGCGGCCCACGTAGGCCACCCGCGGCACACCGGTGGAGACGAAGCGGATCACATCGCCGGTCAAATATCGGCACAGGCCGGCCGGGGTCGTAAGCATCAGCGCGTAATCGATGCCGACCCGCACCTCGTCCAGCGGCACGGCGCGTCCGCCGAGGTGATCCAGATTCCCGCTGTCGAAGACGGTCATCGGCAGAAACTCAAAGAACAATCCGGTATCGACGAGCAGGCGGAGACCGCTCGCCGCATCGGCGTCCTGGGCGGCGATGAAGCCCTCGGCCGCGAGGTAGATTTCGTGGAAACTGACCGAGGAGCCCACGAGCGTCTTGAGTTCCTCGGCGAACGGTGCGAGCGGGATGCCTTCATGCACGAGGCATTCCAGATGCGGCCAGAGCGTCCGGAGATCCGCAACGGCGTTTGATCGGTCCGCGGCCGATGCGCGCAGTGCCTCCCCCAGAAGCAGGAGCCAGTTGGGAATGCCGGCCAGAAGCCGGACATCATGGCGGCGGGCGTGGTCCGCGATGGCTTGGAGCCTGGCGGGCCAGGCCTCCGCGTGGCCCGCCGCGCCGGGGGGGTAGGCGTGGCGGCTCAGCCAAAAGGGGGCATGGCGGCTGGCGATGGCGCCGAGATCGCCGGCGAGAACCCCGCCGCGGCTGGCGCCGGGCGGCGCTTCCAGCGCGGCCGCGCTCCCCAGCTTGAGATGCCGACCGTGCAGCACCCGGGTGTGGCCGACCCGGATGGTGTAGAAAAGCAGGGACCGGAATTCCGCGGTCCGGAGGTGCCGCTGGAATGCCCGGGTGACTGGAAGAAATTTCGCACGCCCGTCCACCGTGCCGGCGGAACGGACGAACAGGTTGCACCGGCCGGGCCAGAGCACTGCGGGCTCGCCGCGCTGCATGCGCTCAATAAAGGGGGACAGGGCATCATAGGTGCGCGGCATCACCCGGGCGCGAAACTTCTCATATCGCATTCCCGCCTCGATCCCTGCGGTCCTCCCAAAGGCCGTCTGCGCCATTTGTTCGGTGAGGGCGGCAAACGACCGCCGTTGGGCCGCGTGGCCTGTGTCCGCCCGCGTCCATCGATGCGCCATGAGCGCGGACGCAACGGCCGCGCCGACGTTCATCAGCTTTCTTGGGGGTACAATCATCGCGAGGCCCCGGCCAAACGAAGCTAGAGGCGGGGGCCCGGCAAGGGAATTTACGCCGACAGCAACGCCTTATCCGATTTTTGACCGACCCTGAATTGCGGCGCCGCCTTTCGGCGATTCGTTTGCGAAAAGCGGCTGAAGCTGCGTGCGCTTTGGCGGCGTCACTGTGACGTTTGTCCTGCAGGGCATGCGGGGAACGGGCGGAATGACGAAAACTGGCCGTGACATTCCCCGAGGTTCTTCTATTTGGAGGCGAATGGCTCTGCCGCCGATCATTCGCGAGGACGAGGCGTTGCTCGTCTTCGACAAGCCGAGCGGCTTGCTCGTTGCTCCCGACCGCTGGGACAAAACCCGCGAAAACCTGATGGCACTGGTGCACGCGCGGTACGGTCGCCAGGTGGCCAATGTGCACCGGCTCGACGCCGATACGAGCGGCGTGCTGTTGTGCGCGAAAAGCAAGGCGGCCTTGGATTTCCTCAGCGGGCAGTTCCAAGCGAAAACCGCGGAGAAGGTCTATCATGCCCTGGTGGCCGGCGAGGCGCAGGAAGACTTCTTGGTTGACCGCGCGCTCGCGGCGAACCCGAAACGACCCGGTTTGATGTGGACCGTCAAAAAAGGGGGTCGGCAGAGCACGACGCAGTTTCGGGTGCGGGAACGATTTCGCGGGTTCACGTGGCTGGAGTGTTGCCCGCTCACCGGCCGCACGCATCAAATCCGCGTTCATTTGGCGGCCGTCGGTTTGCCGATTCTCAATGATCCTTTCTATGGCGATGCGACCAGACTGATGTTGTCCGACCTCAAACGCGGCTACAAAGGCCGGGAAGAGGAGCGCCCCCTGATCAGCCGTCTGGCCCTGCATGCGAGCGAGTTGACGATCACTCACCCGGTCACTCAGGAACGGGTCGCGCTGCGCGCTCCTTTGCCAAAGGAATTCAACGTGGCCTTGAAATACCTACGCCGTTTCGGGCCACGATGAGCCGTACTCCGGGGAAGGCAGCGAGACGATTATCCGCGGGTGCCCGAGGTTTCCCGCCTAAAGCGATCTCCGGTCGGGATCAGGGTCGGTCGCGACGAGTGCGGAAAGCAGGCCGAGTATGACGATGACCGCGATCATGGCTTGGTTTGGTCTGGTACGGTGAGAGTATTTTGAGGAACGGTTGTTCCCGCCGGGCAGACTTGTCGGGTAAGTGTATGGAGTGAAGACGGTTGCCTTTGCTTCGGCTTCGAAGCATTCGACGCCTGCTCAAAGCCCTGAAGAATCAGGGGATACTCGTGGCCGCCGCAAAACCGGCGGTGCAGAAGTCGATTAGACGACGACTGATCGCGGTGTCGTCGACTGTTTGGCCGGTGCCGTGACCTGGCACCACAAGGTCGTGCTGCTTTGCCGCGACGTACACGAGCGCGCCGATCGTGAATTGCAGTCTCCAGAATAGGTCAGCCGGCGGCAGCCGCGGCTGAATCTGAGAAAGCACCTCCGTGAACCGCGAAACGACGGGCCCGAATTCACGGGCAAGTTCGTCGTGCATGAAGGGGCGCGGGTCGGTGAGATCGCGGCTGATCAATCGTAGGAGCGGGATGCCGCCCAACGCCGGGTCCGCTGCTCGGCGCAGCAAAGGCCGGATGAATGCTTCCAAAACCGAGCGCAAGGGTATCGGCTGGTCGCCAGCGAGTTGTTCGGCTTGAGCCAGCATCGCCAGCCGTTCCTCGTTCAACGGACGCAGCCGTCGCAACAAAACCTCCTTGTAGAGCTCTTCTTTGGAGCCAAAGTGGTAATTGACGGCTGCCAGATTGGCGCCCGCGGCCTCGGTGATCTTACGGAGGGAAACATTGGCGAAACCAAGCTTTCCGAATAATGACTCGGCGGTCTCGCATAACCGCTCCGTGGTCTTCTTCGATTCGGCGGCCATGATCGGATTGGATCAAACAAATGTTTAAAACGAGTGTTTTATTTTGTCCAGAAGGTCAAATCATTACATTATTTATTTATTGTTAGTGTGTTAAGATGAATAGACTGCGCATGGACGCGTTGGAAGGCCTGCAGCGACTGGTTCTTCCGGATCGGTGGCAAGCCGAGGCAATTCAATCCCTGATGGCGGGCTATGACGTCGTAATCGACGCTCCGACCGGATCGGGGAAGACCTACGTTTTTGAGCGATGGGCTGAACAGATGAATTTTGGCCGGCGCGCTCTGTTCACCGTACCCACGCGGGCGTTGGCCAACGACAAGTTCGCCGAATGGCGTGGTCGTGGCTGGAAGGTGGGAATCACGACCGGCGACGTCGCGATCGCCGCCGACGCGCCGGTCGTGGTGGCGACGCTGGAAGCCGTGCAGGGGTGTTTTCGGGAGTCGGCGCCACCGACGGAGCTGGCAACGGATTCCGGGGACGGAAGTGGATCAGCGGCACAAGGTGGTGGCGCCTTCCAAATGTTGGTCGTCGACGAGTATCAGTGGTTGGCGGACGCAGATCGCGGCAACCATTACGAGGGCGTGCTCCTTTCGCTTCCGCCCGGCGTGCAACTGCTCCTTTTGAGTGGCACGGTGGCGAACCCCGAAGAGGTGGTCGGTTGGCTGCGACGCCTGCAGCGCCGGGTCACGCTCGTTCAGCACTGCGAGCGCGCCGTCCCGCTGGAGGAGGTGGATGTGGATGATCTGGTTCATGGTCTGCCGCGGGGCATCGACGGATATTGGAGCCGGCGGGTGGCGGGAGCGCTGCGGGAGGGTCTGGGGCCGGTGTTGGTCTTTGCTCCGCATCGGCAGGATGCGGAGCGCCTGGCCCGGCAGTTTGCCCGTGAGCTGCCGCTGGCCGATTCCCTGCCGCTGACTCCCGAGCAGGAGAACCTGCTGGGCCCGTCGTTGACAAAACTGGTCAGACAACGGATCGCCTTCCACCATAGTGGCCTGACCTATGCCCAGCGTGCGGGCGTCATCGAGCCGCTGGCCAAGGCGGGTCAACTGCGGGCGGTGGTGGCGACCCTGGGCCTGAGTGCAGGCATCAACTTCTCGCTTCGTTCGGTGCTCGTCACCTCCGCCAGCTACCATTTCAACCAGTTGGAGCATGAGATCGAGCCGCACGAGCTGCTGCAGATGATCGGGCGGGCGGGGCGCCGCGGCCTCGATGAGACCGGGTACGTGCTTTGCGGTGGAAACACGCCGCGCATGCGGCGCGCCCAGCCGTTGCGGTTGAAACGCGCGGCACCGCTGCCTTGGGCTTTTATCCTGCGGCAATTGCGGATCGGACGGGGCGCGTCGGAGGCGGCCTTGGCGACCGCCGGCCGGTTTTTCGCGACGGAACCGCTGACGGTCGGCATCGAGGCCACTGCCGGTCGCGACCCGGCGGAATTGCCGTGCCGCGAGGCGACCGACACCGGCCGCGCGCGGCTGGTGCGCCGGCAGCGGAATCCCTACCCGGCGTGCGGCCGCTGCCGCTGGGCCGCGGAATGCCGGGATCTCAATCCCGCGCCGACCCTGCTGTGGCAGTGGCAGAAACTCGGCTTGCTCGACCGGACCCTTCACCTCACGCTGCGCGGCCAGATCGTCTCGTTTTTTCTCGGACCGGAGGGTCTGGCGTTGGCGGCGGCGTTGGAGGACCGGCGTTACCCGCTGACGGATCTTGTATTTGACTGCGCCAACCTTTTCGCGGGCGACCGGTTTGCCGGGACCAATCCACGCATGCTGGGACGGCTGGCGCAAACCTGTGAACACGCGTTCCGACGATTCACGGTGGAGGGATGGCTCGAACGCGGCGTGCCGCCGCAATACGGTTCGGGCGCGGCCGAAGTCGTGCGCGCCTTGGTCGAGCAGAAGGTTCGCCGGGGCGAACTCGCCGCCGCCCACGAATCGGCGGGTCGCGGGGATTTTGACCGCCTCATGACCGAGTGGCGCAGCTTGCTCCGGCAGGTGGCCGGCGCCCCGCCCCTGCACGCTGATCGTGTTCGTCACGATTCCGACGGCGACACCGCGTCCGGCGGAACGACATTCGCGATCGGGCCAGCTCCGACGGTCGTCCCGCCGTTGCAACCGATTGAGGATCCGGCACCCCTGGCGGTCCGCTGGGGTGAATTTCAGGAGGTTTGCTGCGCGCAACTCGGTGCGGCCAAGGGCGACACGCTGCCGGACCTGCCGCCATTGACGGCGGAACAGCGCCGGCCGGTCAGCCATCGGTTTTTTCGGGCGACGGCGGCGAACGTCCGCTAGCCGTTTGGGTCGAAGCCGGCGCCGCGGAGAATCTGGCGGCGAACGCCACTTTTGGCTCGCGTTGCTGGGGCGTTCTGGAATGGGTGAAACTTCTTACACCGGTCATGCCAAATTGGGAATACAAGATCATCACCAGCGGTGCGCTGGGATTCGCCACGCCCCAGCTGCTCGAACAGCATCTGAATCAGCTTGGCCGGGATGAATGGGAGATCGTCCACTTTCAAACCCGTCCCGACAATCCGCTCGCGTTTTACGGGCTCGCCCGTCGGCCGGTCAATCGGGATTGGTCGGCCGAGACACTAATCCCGCCCGCGGCGATGCCGCACAAATCCGGCGCCATTCCGACGCCGCCCTTGGAACGGATGGTCGACGTGCCGAGCGCCGAGGAGTTGCGGGCGGCGGCGGCGGAGCGACGCGAGACGCTCCTGGCCCGGGAGGAGGCGTGGTCGACGCCGACGGACGAGTCCGCGGGGAGCGGGGACGAGCGCCCCGGCGCAAGCGAGTGTGATTCGTTCGATGACGACCAGGATCTGCCCACCTTTTTTGAGGCGATCCGGCCCCACATGCACCGGAATCAG
>JBJKRD010000438.1:0-3442 GCA_046704925.1 Opitutaceae bacterium
AAAATGATGATCAAGCGCTTCTTCGAAAAGCTCGGGAGGGAAGCGTCGGCCACCTCTATCGACACGCGGCCCGCGTAAGGAAACGGGCAGGTGCTATCGTGACCCTGTGAACACCCGCGACATCCTCGAATCCGACGACCCCGCTCTGTACGATATCCGCAGCAAAGCCCCTGGCCCCTCCGGCACGCTGCCGGTGACTCCCGAGATGCTCCTCCAGCGCCCCTCCGGCGACCTCTTCGGCTGGAGCCAGAATGCCGGCATGGGCTGGAACCCCGCCTCGCTCGGCGGCAAGGAGTTCCTCATCCTCAGCACCCACGGCGGAATTCGCGCCGCCGACGGGACCCCGGTCGCGCTTGGCTACCATACCGGCCACTGGGAAGTCGGCCTGCTCATGGACGCCGCAGCCAAAGAGCTGAAGTCGCGTGGCGCCATCCCCTTCGCCGCCTACTGCACCGACCCCTGCGACGGCCGCACCCAGGGCACCACCGGGATGTTCGACTCGCTGCCCTATCGCAACGATGCCGCCTCCATTTTCCGCCGCCTCATCCGCTCGCTACCCACACGATCCGGCGTCCTCGGGGTCGCCACCTGCGATAAGGGACTGCCCGCCATGATGATGGCCCTCGCCGGCACCCGCGATCTGCCCGGCGTGCTGATCCCCGGAGGCGTCTCCCTGCTCGCCGAAGAGGGCGAAGACGCGGGCAAGATCCAATCCGCGGGGGCGCGCTACGCCCGCGGCCAAATGACCCTTGAAGCCGCGGCCGAAGGCCTGTGCCGCGCCTGCGCCTCTCCCGGCGGAGGCTGCCAGTTCCTCGGAACGGCCGCCACCTCCCAGGTGATCGGCGAGGCCCTCGGCATGTCGCTGCCGCACTCCGCGCTAGCCCCTTCCGGCCACCCCATCTGGACCGACATGGCGCGCCGCTCCGCTCGCGCCGTCCTGGCGCTCGAAGCCGGAGGCAGCCGCATGGGCGACATCCTCACCGGCGCATCCGTGCGCAACGCACTGGTCGTCCATGCGGCCTTTGGCGGCTCGACCAATCTGATCCTGCACCTGCCCGCCATCGCTCACGCCGCCGGACTGGCGCGCCCCACGGTGGATGATTGGACGCGCGTCAACCGCCAGGTGCCGCGCCTCGTCGACGCCTTGCCTAACGGCCCCAAGGGCCATCCCACCGTGCAGGTTTTCCTCGCCGGCGGCGTTCCCGAAGTTCTGCTGCACCTCCGCCGCGCGGGCCTGCTCGAAACCGGCGCACGCACCGTCAGCGGCCTGACGCTTGGCGACGCGCTCGATTGGTGGGAGCAGGCCGAACGCCGTTCGACCCTGCGCCGCCTGCTGCGCGAGCGCGACGGCGTCGACCCCGGCGACGTCATCATGGACCCGGACGGCGCTCGTCGCCGTGGCCTCACCTCCACGGTGACGTTCCCCAAGGGGAATCTCGCCCCCCGCGGCTCGGTCATTAAGAGCACCGCCATCGACCCCGCCATGGTGGATGAGAACGGCGTCTACCGCCACACCGGTCCCGCCCGCGTCTTCCGCACCGAGAAGGCCGCCATCCGGGCGATCAAGACGGGTGAGATTCATGCCGGCGATGTGCTCGTGCTGATGTGCCGCGGCCCCAAGGGCTCCGGCATGGAAGAGACTTTCGAGATCACCTCCGCGCTGCGCTACCTGGAATTCGGAAAGCGGGTGGCCGTGATCACCGACGCTCGCTTCAGCGGCGTATCTACCGGCGCCTGCATCGGCCACGTGACCCCGGAGGCCCTCTCCGGCGGCCCGATCGGGAAGCTTCGCGAAGGAGATGTAGTCGAAGTGCGGATCGATCGCGTGAAGCTCGAAGGCTCCGTCAACCTGCTGATCGAGGGCAGCGCCGAAGAAGGCGCCCGCGAACTCGCCGCCCGCCCGCCGCGCAACGACCTTGCGCCCGACCCCGACCTGCCCGCCGAAACCCGTCTCTGGGCCGCCCTGCAGGAGATCGGTGGGGGCACCTGGGGCGGCTGCGTCTTCGACGTGGAAGAGATTGAAAAGCGGCTGAAGTAAGCCCTAGCTGGACACCCTGACAGTTCAAGGCGATCCAGCTACGGTATTATTCGTTGAATGGAATCCCAAGTGCGTCGCAGAACCAGACATCACAAAGCTCTCGCGCTCCTTGTCCTTGCCCCGGTTCTCGCCTCGGCTCAGACAGCTCACCCCAAGCCCGAGTCGCTGGGCTTTTCCTCGGAACGACTGGGCCGACTCCACGAAGCCATGCAGCGCCTTGTGGACGAAAAGAGTCTCGCCGGAGTGGTTACGTTGCTCATGCGCCACGGCAAATTGGTAGAGGAACGCTCCTATGGGGTAAAGGATCTGGCATCCGGCGCTCCCATGACCAACGACACGATCTTTCGCATCTATTCGATGACCAAGCCGGTCACCGGCGTCGCCATGATGATCCTCTATGAGGAAGGCAAGTGGCATCCGTCCGATCCCATCTCGAAATTCATCCCCGAGTTTGCCGATTTGAAGGTGTTTAAGGGAATGGACGCGAACGGCGCGATGATTACCGAACCGCCGGTTCACCCGCCAACGATGGCTGAACTCCTGACCCACACCGCCGGCTTTACCTATGGGCTGTTCGGCTCTACTCCGATCGACAAGTTATACCTGGCCAGGAACTGTTTTAGGGGCGCTAACCTGCACGAGATGACGAAGTGCTTCGCGGGCATACCGCTGCTTTTCCAGCCGGGGTCGAAATGGGTTTACAGCGTGTCGATGGATATCCAGGGCTACATCATCGAGAAGCTCTCGGGGAAGCCGCTGCCCGAGTTCCTGGAGGAACGGATATTCAAGCCCCTACGGATGACGGATACCGCATTCTTTGTACCGAAAGAGAAGCGCACGAGGTTTGCGACGCTCTACTCCGGAGGTCCGGACGGGAAGCTGATCGTGACCGGTGAAGCCTCGGGGCCAAAAGCCGATTTTATCTCGATGCCGGGAGCACCTTCGGGAGGAGGCGGTCTGGTTTCTACGGCGAAGGACTACGCGCGGTTCGCACAGATGCTGCTGAACCACGGCGAACTCGAAGGCGCGCGCATTCTCTCCCCGGCCACTGTAAACCTGATGACCTCGAATCACCTGTCGCCGAAGCTGATGACCGGCGAGTTCTCGATCGGAAACGCAACGATGCGGCCGGGACACGGATGGGGCTATGATCTTGCCGTGTACAACGACCCGGCTACGGCAGACGCGGTGGTCGGCAAAGGGACCTTTTACTGGGAAGGCGCCGCCGCTACATGGTTCTGGGTCGATCCGGCAAACGACCTTGTTTTCGTTGGGATGACCCAGCGGATGTTCGGCAACGGTCAACCGCCGATGAACCATTTGAGCCGTCCGCCGGTTTACGGAGCGTTGATCAATCCCAAAATGTAGTTGAGTTTTGCCTTGCGAGTTTGAGGCCGAACGACC
>JBJKRD010000439.1:0-8015 GCA_046704925.1 Opitutaceae bacterium
GAGGAAATCGCGTAGTCGGAAATCGTCGGCCAGAATGCGGAGGCATACGAGAAGTTCATCGCCGACGGCGGCAAGCCGCCGCGCGCGTCGGCGGAGGCGGCGCTGCAGCTCAATCCCCGGCCACGGATGGGCGACCGGATCACCTATTACATCACGCCCCGGGCCAAGGGTCAGACCTCTGACTGGCAGCGGGCGCGGCCGGCGGCGACGTACGATCCGGCCAAGGCGCCGTACGACCCGGCCTATTACACCAAGAAGCTCGACGACTGGCTGGAACGCTACGGCGCCTACATCGGCGCGACGCCGGCGAAGCCGCAGGGCGAGCTCTTTTAGATTTCACAGGAGGGCGGGGAGGCCGCGGAAGGGAGGAGTTTGGCCGCAAGAACGCGCAAACAGCGCAAAGGCCCGCGGGCGGACTGCCGGAATTCCGTTCGCTCCCAAGCTTCTTCTCCGCGTCGGTGTGTTCTCCGTGGTGTTAAGCCTGACCGCCGCAAAGACTCATAAGGTGGAGCCCGGCTCCGCGCGGGCTATAAACCGATGCGGCCATTGACCCGCGCGGAGCGCGGGTCCCACCCTGACGCTCCGGCGTTGAGCGTTGGGCGTTGATGGCGCGTCCCTGCCGCGCGCCTCGGTTCCCTCCGTTCCCCTCCGCAGAATCCGCGCCTACATCCCCGGCATGCCGCCGCGGGCGCGCATCGCCTCCATTTGGCGCATCAGCTTCCGCCCGCCGCCGCCCTTCATCATCTTCATCATCTTGTGCATCTGCTGGAACTGCTTCAGCAACTGGTTCACGTCGGCCACCTTGACCCCGGCGCCATTGGCGATGCGCAACCGCCGGCTGCCGTTGAGAATCGCCGGGTTGCGCCGCTCCTGCGGCGTCATCGAGCGGATGATCGCCTCGGTGCGGCCCATCTGCCGGTCCGCGCGATCGTCGAGCTTCACCCCGCTCATGCCCGGCATCATGCCCAGGATCGACTCCATCGAGCCCAGCTTCTTGACCTGGTGGAGCTGGTCCAGGAAGTCCTCGAGGTTGAAGTCGGCCTTGCGGAACTTCTCCGCCATCTTGGCGGCCTTATCCTGGTCGATGGTCTCCTGCGCCTTCTCGACCAGCGACACGACGTCGCCCATGCCGAGGATGCGGGAGGCGAGGCGATCGGGGTAAAAGGTGTCGAAGTCGGCCACCTTCTCGCCGGTGCCGATGAATTTGATCGGCACGCCGGTGACGGCCTTGATCGAAAGCGCCGCGCCGCCGCGGGCGTCGCCGTCGAGCTTGGTCAGGACGAGCCCGGTGAGCTGCACCGCTTCGTGGAAGGCGCGGGCGACGTTGACCGCCTCCTGGCCAAGCGCGCCGTCGGCTACCAGCAGCACCTCGTCGGGCGCCACCCGGGCGCGGAGCCGTTTCACCTCGTCAATCAGTTCCCGGTCGATCTGCAGGCGGCCGGCGGTGTCGAAGAGCAGCGCGTCGTGGCCGGCGGCCTGGGCGGCCGCGAGGGCGGCGGCCCCGATGGCGGGCACGTCGCGCGCGGCGCGGTCCGCGAAGAAGCCGAGCTCCTCCTGCCGGGCGAGGATCTCGAGCTGGTCGATGGCGGCGGGGCGGTAGACGTCGCACGCGGCCAGCAGCGGCCGGTAGCCGCGCTTCTGGAGCAGGCGGCCCAGCTTGGCGGCGGAGGTGGTCTTGCCCGAGCCGTGCAGGCCGACGAGCACGATCTTGAGCGGACGCCGGGCGCTGAGCTCGGTGGCGCCTTCGCCCAGCAGCTTGACCAGTTCGTCGTGGATGATCTTGACGATCTGCTGGCCGGGCGTGACCGACTTGAGCACGTCCTGGCCGAGCGCCGCAGCCTGGACCCGCTCGACGAATTCGCGGGCCACGCGGAAATGGACGTCGGCCGAGAGCAGGGCGGTGCGGACCTCCTTGAGGGCCTCCGCCATGTTGTCCTCGGTGAGGCGGCCGACACCGCGCAGGTTGCGCAGCGCCTGGCCGAGGCGTTCCGTGAGGGACTCAAACATGGAAAGGTTCAGTAGAACTCCGGCACGGCGGACCGCAACCAAAGCTTTTCGAATTCGCCGCGCCCGCGCCGCGAACGGCCCGCAAACTCGCAACGCCCAACGGCCGCCCGCCCACGCGTAACCCGGGTTCCGGCATCCTGCCGGTCCGGGAGGCAACCGCGAAGGGCGCGAAGGGTTTTGACCGGCGTTCGCCCGGCGGACATCGCCTCGAGCGGCGAACGCACTCCCGTGCCGGGCCGCTGCCTGACCCGCGAAGGGGACGTTTGACGCGGCGAAACGCGCCGGGTGCCGACTTGCTCAACAAGATATTTCCTGTCAATAAGAACAAAAAGTCGACGGCGCCGTGAACCTTCGCCAGCGGACCTTGATAGGACAACAACCTCGTTGAGGCATAATTACCCTGTTGGGGCCAAGGAGCACTTGCCATGGCGTCGCCTGCGCACAGAATCGCTGGTGATGGACAGCTCCCGCGTAGTCACAAGGCGGCGGCTCCACGAGCCCCACCGGCGGACGCAGTTCTGGGCCACTCAAACGCCTGCCGCCAGGCTGGAGGCGGTGGAAATGATTCGCCGCCGCACCTTCGCCCCCGATGATCCTCAACAAGCATTTCCGAAAGTTTGTCGAATTACTCGAAAAGCACCACGTTGAGTACCTCGTCGTCGGCGGCTATGCTGTAGGTTTTCACGGATTTCCCCGCTATACCGGCGATCTGGACATCTTCGTGGCGGTTTCGCCCCGAAACGCGGCAGGGTTGGCCAAGGCGTTTTCCGATTTTGGTTTCTCGGGAATGGGCCTGAAAGAGAGGGATTTTCTCGATCAAGAAGTGGTGGTGGAGATCGGGAGAGAGCCGAACAAGATTCAGATTCTGACCGGCATCGATGGCGTTGGGTTTGAGGCCTGTTATCAGCACCGGGTGATGTATCGAGAGGGGACCCTGTCGATACCGTTCATCGCTCTCGAAGATCTGATCGCGAACAAGGCGGCATCACCTCGCGGCAAGGACAAGATCGATCTCGAGGAACTGCAGAAGATCCGGAAGGAGAATTTCCCCAACAAATCGCCGGCGGCGTCGCCGGGCCAGCGCCCGCCCGAGACGCCGAGACCGCCCTCCGGCGCGCCTCAGCTCTAGCCGTCTCGGCAAAAGAAGACTCCCCATGAATGAGAATGCTTTTATCGGCAAGGAGAATGAACCGACTGACGCGGAGTTGAGGGACGCCCTCGGGCCCGCCAAGGTGGTTTGGGATCAGCTGTTGGCTGAAATGGCCGGAGGGCACGGACTAGACGTCCGGGAGTGGAAGCGTCCACTATCTCCCAAATGGGGTTGGGCGCTGCGCGTGAAGCTGAAGAAGCGGACCATTGTTTGGCTTTCTCCGTTCACCGGTTGTTTTGAAGTGCTCTTCATCTATAGCGCGAAAGCTATGTCGGCCAGCCTGCAGTGTGCGCTGCCCAAACAAATCGTCGAAGCGCTTAGAGCGGCCCCGAAATATCCAGAAGGGACAGGCTTGCGGCTGAAAGTAAGGACACCTCGGGCACTCCGTGCGTTGAGGAAACTGGTTGCGATCAAACTGGCGAATTGACCGTAGGACCTATGAAAGAGCCGAACCCACTGGTGCCAACGCCGGGCAACGCGTCTTCGAGTGACGATGCTTTGCGGTCCGGCGCGGCATACCTCTGACCGTTGCCAGTGCAAAGACGAACGCCGACTTCAAATGAAAACGGTGGAGAAATACGCACCCGCCGTCGCCTTGTCGATGGTGGGGGTCGTCCTATGTTTCGTTCTCGACGAAGTGTTCATTGGGCCAAGGGCGGTGTTTTCGCGCGAGCATATCAGAGCGACTGTCGAATATGTTGGCGTGTTGGGTGTCTACTTTCTTCTCGTTCAGTATTTCTATTCCCGCCGCGGCTCCCGTGGTTTCTGGAAACACTGGCCCGAGTTGATCGCCATTAACTCTCTCCCCCTGTTGCTCGGATTGATTTCATGGGCCGTGGAGAAAGGGCCGCCGGAAGCTCTTTACCTCGCGCTGATTCTCGTAGTGTTTTCCGCCGTCGGCGTCGCCATCGCGAGTCGCCTGGCGCCGGTCCATCCCACCGTAGATGATTCGGGCGCGCCGAAGAGATGATAGATTCGCCGAACGGGCCACCGGACCGAATGCCGGGCGGCAGCGCGCCGGGAAAAAGCGGTCGCCCCTGAGCGCGACATCGGTCGCCTGTTGCCACCAGACCAAGCGCTGAGTCTTGAATAGCCCCCTCACCATACGTCGCTTCGAGGCCCGCGAGTGGCAGACGTACCGCGAACTCCGACTGCGCGCGCTTCTGGAGTCTCCGGATGCGTTCGGGAGCACCTACGACGTGGAGAGCGGCCGGGCGGACGCCGAGTGGGCGCGCCGGATAGAGGTGGGCGCGCGGGTGAAAACCGAACTGCCGCTCGTCGCGTGGGTTGACGGCATGGCGATCGGTCTCGCCTGGGGGCGCGTCCAGGAGGTGGAGGCCGAGGCGGTCCATGTCTATCAGGTTTGGGTCGCGCCGGAGCACCGTGGCCGAGGGGTTGGCCGCCTGCTGCTGAATACGATCGTCGACTGGGCGCGGGAGATCGGCAGCCACTACGTGGCGTTGGACGTGACGAGCGGGGATAGCCCTGCGATGCGGCTGTATGCCCGGGCTGGCTTTCAGCCTTTCGGCGACCCGAAGCCGCTGCGACCGGGTTCTTCGCTGACCCGGCAACCGATGCGCCTGGCGTTGCGGCGCGATATCACCACCCCGTCGGCCTGACCAACCAACGCCGCCGATGCCGGGCACGTGCCCAATCACGAATCACCGCCCGCCATCCGGCCTGGCCGGCCTCTTGTCGTCGGGCCGTGACCGAATCTGTTCACCCCCGTAAGGAGATTCCCCACAATGGACATCCCACGGATATTCAACATCACTGAAAGTGCTCACCGCATCCACAATCCGATCACGCCCGAAAAACTCGCCACTCTCGGCGCGGCGCTGCGTCTGAAATCCGGGACCCGAGTACTCGACCTCGGCAGCGGTTCGGGGGAAATGCTGTGCACCTGGGCACGCGATCACGGCATCATCGGCACCGGCATCGATCTGAGCCGGTTGTTCACCGAGCAAGCGAAACTGCGGGCCGATGAACTCGGCGTCGCCGATCAAGTCAAATTCATCCATGGCGATGCTGCGGGCTACGTCTCTGAAGAGACGGTCGGTGTGGCAGCCTGTGTCGGCGCCACCTGGATCGCCGGGGGAGTCGTCGGCACCATCGACCTGCTGGCGCGGAGCCTGCGCGCCGGCGGGATCATCCTCATCGGCGAGCCCTACTGGCGGCGGTTGCCGCCGACGGAAGATATTGCCAAGGGGTGTCTGGCCAACTCGATCGCCGACTTTCTCATTCTTCCTGAACTTCTCGCGTCTTTCGGCCGCCTTGGCTACGACGTCGTTGAAATGGTTCTGGCTGACCAAGACGGCTGGGACAGGTACGAGGCGGCCAAATGGCTCACCATGCGCCAATGGCTTGAAGCCAATCCCGACGACGAGTCCGCGAAGGATGTTCGAGCCAAACTGGCCTCGGAACCCGAGCGCTACGCCGCTTACACGCGTGAATACTTGGGATGGGGGGTGTTCGCGCTGATGCCGCGATGGCAGATGAAGAGACAAAATGAACAAACCTAGCAAGACCGCGCACCGAATGACGGGCAGCCGCGCGCCCAGGGAAAGCGGTCGCCCCCGAAGCCCGGCCTCGGTCATTTTCTGACCGTTGGGCGAAATCTCCCATGAAGGCGTCAAGATATTCCCTGATTTCGCTGGTGCTGTTCTTTTCCGGTCGGTTGCCGGCCAAGACGATGTGGCAGCCGAACTTCGCCGTGCGCATCATGGTCGCGTTTGACGAGAGTCGCGGCGTGGAGTTCGTTCCGGTCTACCAGTCGCTTCCTCTCCCGGAATATCCGCTTGAGCTGCGGAGGGCCCACGTGGGTGGCGACGTCGACTTTGCGTTCACGGTGTTGAAGGACGGATCAATTGCGGACGTGACCTTGCGCGGTAAATTGCCGCAGTTGCGCGATGCCGTGGCCCTGGCGATGAAGGGATGGCGGTTCTTCCCGTTGGCGGAGCGCGGCCCGCGGATGGGCGCGGTGGCCAAGGTGCGCGGAAAAGTGCGGTTTGACATGCCGGATGACGTTGAGATTCCGGGCGCGGAACGGCGGGAATTTGGGCTTACGTACGAACTCAATGAAAAGACTGGCAAAAGGACCTACTAGCGACCGCGTGCTCGACCGGCCGCCGCTGCCCAACGCCGCTACCGCGTCCAGACCTGGTTCAACGCCCCGGGTTTCGGCGGGCCCGGCCTTGAATCATCGCGAGGCGCAAGAGCCATGAAAGATTCATCCGCTCCCGAGTCAGCCCCGGATGGCTCCCGTCGCTCCGTCGCGCGGGAGTCGGTCATCACCTGCCCTTACTGCGGCCACCGGAAGCAGGAGACGATGCCGACGGATGCGTGCGTGTATTTCTACACGTGCGAGCGCTGCCATGCCGTGTTGCGACCGCAGCCGGGGGATTGTTGTGTGTTCTGTTCCTACGGTTCGGTGAAGTGTCCGCCAATGCAGGCGGGAGACGCTTGTTGTGGTTCGTGAGCCTGCGGTCTGACCATCCCCCGCGGCCAACGCCCGGCCCGAACGCGCCGGGCGAAAGCGGTGGCCATCGGGCCCGGCGTCGGCCATCGTCAACCATTCGGCATCCTGATCACCCATGAAAATCAAATCTGCGCTCTTGATCGCGGCCGTGGCCGCCCTGCTCGCCGGTAGCGCGGCCGTTTCGGCGGCCGCGGAGACGCCCAAGGACGACGCGGCCCTGGCCGCCAAGCTCATCACGGCGATTGAAAAGTCGGACTATGCGGCGTTTGTCGCGGACGGGGAGCCGCGGTTCCAGCAGCTGCCGAAGCCACAATTCGAAGCCGTGGCCGCGCAGCTCGCCCCCAAGCTCCAGGCCGGTTACCAGCTCTCGTATCTGGGCGAACTGCGGCAACGCGGATACCGGGTCACGCTCTGGAAGGTTGTCTTCAAGGACGGCAGCGACGATGCGCTCGCGACCCTCAGTGTGAAGGACGGAAAGGAGGGCGGGTTCTGGATCCCCTGAGCAGCCGGCCGGAGCGGCTTCCGGCGTGTCGCCGGGTCGGAATCCACAGGCAGTGTTGAATCGACTCTCCGACGCACGCTTGCGCTAATAATCCGGCATTACCATGCGGCAACTCATCGCCAGCGGCAGCCCGTACGAGCGGAAGATTGGTTTCTCGCGGGCGGTGCGCGTCGGCAACTATATCGCGGTGTCCGGCACCGCAGCGCTCGGCCGGGATGGCCGCACCGTCGGTCCCGGCGATGCTGCCGCGCAGGCGCGGCGCTGCCTGGAGATCATCGCAGCCGCCTTGGAACAGGCGGGGGTCTCGCTCCGGCAGGTGGTGCGGACCCGGGTGCTGCTGGTGCGCATTGAAGATTGGCCGTCGGTGGCAGCCGTGCACGGCGAGTTCTTTGGCAATATTCGGCCGGCGAGCACCATTGTGCAGGTGGCGCGGTTCATTGATCCCGATTGGCTGGTGGAAATTGAAGCCGATGCCGTTTTTGACCCTGGGCAAAGCGCCTGATGACCCGCGGCGGCGAACGGCGGCGGGCCGTGGCCTTCGGGGCTGCCGCCGGGACCAGTTTGAAAAACGGTTTTATGAGCACCGTGATCAACCTTGAAACGTACTTCGCGAAGTTCACCGACACGTGGTCGCCGAAGATCGTCGGGGAGCTGAACGGCCAGCACGTGAAGCTGGCGAAGCTCGAGGGCGACAAGTGCCCCTGGCACGCGCACGCCCGGGAGGACGAGATGTTCCTGGTGATCGACGGCGAGTTGGAGATCCAGCACCGCACCCAGGCAGTCACCGTCAAAGCCGGCGAGTTCTACATCGTGCCGTGCGCCGTCGAGCATCCGGTCGTGCCCCGGCGGCCGACGCGCCTGCTGCTTTTAGAGCCCGG
>JBJKRD010000440.1:0-17374 GCA_046704925.1 Opitutaceae bacterium
CCAGGCAGGTGGTGCCGCGCAGATCGACCACCGACGAATCGGTCAACACGTCCGACTCGGAAGCCGACAGGATGCTGTTCGGCGACGGTTGGCGGAGCGCGGCCGGCAGGCTGGCGTTGACCTGCGCCATGGTGGCGTCGCGCGCCGCCTCCCGGCGGGCCTCGGCGGCCGCGGCCTGCTGGTCCACCAGGCGCATGCGGGCGTCGTTGATCTCGGCCGCGAGCGACGCATCCGCCGGCAGGTCGGATAGCGCCTCGCACAAGAGCGCAATCGCCTGCTCGAAATCCCCCCGGCGCAGCGCCTGTTCACCCGCCGCCCGGTTGTGGGCCCCGAGCTCGGCGCGGATTTGCGCGGGAGTCTTGGACGGCACGGCCGGGCGATACGCGCCGGCGCCGGAGGTGTTGCGAACCTCCCAGCGGCGGCCGTCGTACCGCTCCACCGGCACCGAGTGCAGTTGCGAACGAATTTGCGAGACTTCGGATCGGATCGCGCCCTCAAAGTCGAAGTCGCCCGCCCGGACCGGGAAGGCGGCGAGGAGGAAGAAAACGATGGCGGAACCAAGCCATCGGCGGGAGTCACCTGGAGAATGCATGGTCGGGAAAAACAACGCCCGGGCCCCGGGCGCGCCTGGACTCCCGCCCGCCCGGGGGTCCCCGGCCCGACCCGGATCCCTGCGGCGGGTGCCGGGGGGCGGGCTGGCGCGGGGTATGGCTGATCCGCTGTCGATCAAACCGTGGGGCACGAAAAGCATGCACGCCTTCCCGGCCGGCGCAAGTGTTCCCGGCCGCCGCCAATTGTATCGTTGCGTCGACCCGGGCGTTCCGGCAACGTCGCGGGTTTATTTATGACCGCGGAGAATCAGGCGACCACCCCGGCGGTGCCCGGCGATTTCGTACGCGACATCGTCGCGCGGCATGTCGCGGAAAAGCGGTATCCGCGGATCATCACCCGCTTCCCGCCCGAACCGAATGGGTACCTCCACATCGGTCACGCGAAGTCGATCTGCCTCAATTTCGGGATTGCCCGCGAAAACGGCGGCCGGTGCAACTTGCGCTTCGACGACACCAATCCGATCAAGGAGGACGTGGAGTACGTCGAGTCCATCGCCGCCGACGTGAAGTGGCTGGTCGACGGCTGGGCCGATCACTGCCTCGGCTACAAGCCCCAGGGCCGCGCGGCGGCGCCGCAAACCGTTGACGGCCGGCCCGACTTCTATCAGGGGGCCGCGGCCCCCGGCACGCCGGCCGAGCCGTTCTTCACCAGCGACTATTTCGACGCCCTTCACGAATTCGCGCTGGCGCTGATCCGGAAGGGCAAGGCCTACGTGTGCGACCTGAGCGCCGAGGACATCGAGGCCTACCGGGGCCCGCCCGACCGCCCCGGAAAGGACAGCCCGTATCGCAACCGGTCCGTCGAGGAAAACCTGGACCTGTTCCACCGCATGAAGGTGGGCATGTTTCCCGACGGCGCGCGCACCCTGCGCGCGAAGATCGACATGGCCTCCCCGAACATCTGGCTGCGCGATCCCGTCCTGTATCGCATCCGCCACGCCGAGCACCACCACACCGGCAACATCTGGTGCATCTACCCGATGTACGACTACGCCCATTGCCTCAGCGATTACATCGAGGGCATCACGCATAGCATCTGCACCCTCGAGTTCGAGGTCCACCGGCCGCTCTATGACTGGATCCTGGAAAGCCTCGAGCTGCCGCGCCCGCTGCCGCACCAGTACGAGTTCGCCCGGCTGAATGTCACCTACACCGTCATGAGCAAGCGCAAGCTCCTCCAGCTGGTGCAGGAAAAACACGTGGCGGGATGGGACGACCCGCGCATGCCAACCGTCTGCGCCCTGCGTCGCCGCGGCGTGCCGGCGGGCGCCGTCCGCCGGTTCGTGACCGGCGTGGGCGTGACCAAGTTCAACAGCCTCACCGACGTCGCCGTGCTCGAGCATGCCATCCGCGACGAATTGAACCGCGAAGCCCCCCGTCGCCTGGCCGTCCTGCGACCGCTCAAGCTGGTGCTGGCCAACCTGCCCGCCGGCCCGGGGGTCGAGTGCTCCGCGATCAACCACCCCGACAACGAGGCCGCCGGCGTCCGCCCGGTCGCCCTGACCCGCGAGGTGTACATCGAGGCCGACGATTTCATGGAGAACCCGCCGCCCAAATATTTCCGGCTGCGCCCGGGCGGCGAGGTGCGGCTCAAGTACGCCTGCATCATCCGGTGCGACGAGGTCATCAAGGACGCCGCCGGCAATGTCACCGAGCTGCGAGGCACCGCCGACCTCGACACCCGCACCGGCGGACCGAACGCGGCGAAGAAGGTGAAGGGCACCATCCATTGGGTCAGCGCGGCCCAGGCGGTGGAGGCCGAGGTGCGCCTGTACGACCGTCTGTTCACCGTGCCGGAGCCGGACGCCGGCGGCGATTTCAAGCAACACCTCAATCCGAACTCGCTGACCGTCGTGACGGCCAAGCTGGAGCCGGCGCTGCGCCAGGCGAAACCGAACGAGCGCTTCCAGTTCGAACGCCTCGGGTATTTCGCCCCCGACGCCGCCGACAGCCGGCCAGGCCGGCCCGTGTTCAACCGCACCATCACGCTGAAGGACACCTGGGCGAAGTGAGTCCGCCGGACCGGGCGCGGGCCGAACCGCGCCGCGCCGGGGTGACGCGCCCGCAAAACGGGATTTTACAGCCCGCGGGTTGCCCGCTAACCCTTGGCGGATTCGCAATCCCGGCATGAATCCCCATCGCATCGGCATCATCGGCGGCACGGGCCTCTATCGCATCGAAGGATTCGCGGCCCAGAAATGGGTGCGCCTGCACACGCCGTTCGGTCCGCCCTCGGACGAGCTGCTCACCGGCTCGCTGGCCGGACGGGAGGTCGTGTTCCTGCCGCGGCACGGCCGCGGCCACCGGCTCCTGCCGAGCGAACTGAACCATCGCGCCAACCTGTGGGCCCTGAAGAAGCTGGGCGTCGCCTGGATCATCAGCGTCAGCGCCGTGGGCTCGCTGCAGGCCCGCTACCGCCCCGGCGACGTCGTGCTCATCGACCAGTTCGTCGACCGCACGAAAAAGTCGGCCGAGCACACCTTCTTCGGCCGCGGCATCGTCGCCCACCTCGCCTTCGCCGATCCGATCTGCGAGGAACTGCGCCGGCAGTTGCTGACGGCAGCCCGGGCGACCTCCGCCCGGGTCCACGACGGCGGCACCTACGTCTGCATGGAGGGCCCCGCCTTCAGCACGCGGGCGGAATCGCTGGCCAACCACCGGGCCGGCCACGACGTGATCGGCATGACCAATCTCGGGGAGGCCAAGTGCGCCCGCGAGGCCGAGATCGCCTACGCGACGCTCGCGATGGTGACCGATTACGACAGCTGGAAGGCCGATCACGAGCATGTGACGGTGGCGATGGTGGCCGAGGGCCTGCAGCGCAATGCGGCCACGGCCATCCGGATCATCACGCGCGTCCTCCCGCGGCTGCCGCGGACGCCCGCCTGGCCCTGCCACCAGGCGCTGGCGCACGCCATCATGACGGAGCGCGGCCAGTGGCCGGCGGAAACCCGGCGCCGGCTGGCGCCACTGTTGGCGAAATACCGGTAGGCCGTCGGCGCGGATCGTCCCGGTCGGTGCCACGCCGGAAACGATCCTTCGGTAACCCTTGAACCGGGGCGGCCCCGTGGTTTTGCTGGAACCGCCGGCGCTCGCACCGGACGAACTTTCGCCTGTGAGGTCCACCTACGCATCCCATTCCTGGCACCATCTGCTGGCGGCGGCGATCGTCGCCCGCGCCCTCGCGGGCGTCGACCGCGGCCACGAGCCCTCCGCCGCGGCGCTCGTCGAGAAGGCGTTCCAGGCGTACCGCGGCAAGGCGTCGGTGGGCACCATGGAAATGACGATCCACCGGCCCTCGTGGGAACGGACCCAGGTGCTCAAGGCCTGGACGCGCGGGGAAAAGGACACCCTGGTGACCCTCCTTGACCCGCCGCGCGACCGCGGCAACGGCACCCTCAAGCTCGGCGACGAAATGTGGATCTACAATCCCAAGATCAACCGCGTCATCAAGCTTCCGCCCTCGATGATGTCGCAGGCCTGGATGGGCTCGGACTTCACCAACAACGACCTCGCCAAGTCCGACAGCCTGCTGACCGAGTACGATCATCGCATCGTCGGCACCGAACGGAGCGACGGTCAGGTCGTCTACGAGATCGATTCGACGCCGCGTCCCGGGGCCCCGATCGTGTGGGGACACCAGCAGTTGCTGATCCGGGCCGACGGGGCCTTCCTGAAAGAGACCTTCTACGACCAAGACGGGAAACCGGTGAAGGTGCTCACGTTCACCGCCATCCGTCCGGAGGCCGGCCTGCCCTTCGCCCACGTGCTGACCATGACGCCGGTGGATGAGCCCGGGCGCTACACCAAGATCAGTTATCGGGAGGTCCGCATCCTCGATTCGCTGCCCGACCGGGTCTTCACTGAATCGACGCTGCGGCATCCGCCCGCGGAGTCGTTCTGAGCCCGCCACCGTGCCTCCCGTCGTCAAGATCGCCTGGCGCAACCTCTGGCGCAATCCCCGCCGGAGCCTGCTTACCGTCGGCGCCCTCGCCTTCTCCTGCCTGCTCCTGGTCTTCATGATGGCCTGGCAGCACGGCGCCTACCAGGCGATGATCAACTCCGCGGTCAGCCTGCAGACCGGACCGCTCCAGATCGTGGCGGGCGATTACGAGCAGAATCCGGACATCCGCACGGTCGTCCGCCACCCGGACGCCATCCTGGCGCGGCTGGCCGCCATGCCGGCGGTCCGGGCGGCCGCGCCGCGGGCCGAAGCCTTCGCCCTGGTCTCCTCCGCGCACCGATCCGAAGGGGTGATGATCACCGCCATCGATCCGGCGCGCGAATCGCGCATCACCACGCTCGCCAGCACCGTGCGGCAGGGCACCTTCCTCGGTTCCGACCCGGACGGGGCGGTGATCGGCTCGCGCCTCGCCAGCAACCTCCAGGTCGGGGTCGGCGACGAACTGGTCGTCCTCGGCGAGGCCTACGACGGGAGCGCCGCCGCCGAAGTGCTGCATGTGGCGGGCATCCTGGAGACCGGGCAGCCGGATCTGGACCGTTCGCTCATGTTCGTGCAGCTGGGACCGTTCCAGGACGCGTTCGCGCTGAACGGGGCGGTGCACCGGATCGTGGTGCAGCCGGCGGACTTTGACCGCCTCGACCAGGTGCGGGCCGCGGTCCTCGCGCAATTGCCGAAGCAGGATCCGCCGCTCACGGCCCTGACCTGGGATGCCCTCCTGCCCGGCCTGCGCCAAAGCATCCGCCTCGACCAGATCTCCGGGTACGTCATGTACGCCATCCTTCTGATCGTCGTGACCTTCAGCATCGCCAACACCTTCCTCATGGCCGTGCTCGAGCGGATCCATGAGTTCGGCGTGCTGCGGGCCATCGGCACCACGCCCGGGCGGATCACCGCCATGCTGCTGCTGGAGTCGCTGTTTCTCGCCGGGGTGGGCATTGCGATCGGCACCGCGCTCGGCGTCACGTTGGCGCTGATTGTCCAGCATGTCGGCATTCCCATGGGCGCGGCCGGTGCCGTCATGAAACAATACGGCCTGCCGGAGCGCCTCTACACCCGGCTGAGCTGGACCGCGGCGCTGGCGGGCCCGATCATCGTCTTCCTCGTGACCGCCGCGGCGGCGCTGCTGCCGATCCGGCGCGTGCGGCGGCTCAAGCCGGTCGCCGCCCTGGCCGCCCCCTGACCCGCCATGATCTGGATCCTGGCCTGGCGGAACCTCTGGCGCAACCCGCGGCGCACCGTGCTCATCCTCACGGCGGTCGTGATCGGCGTGTGGCTCATGTTGTTCATGAGCGCCTACAGCCGCGGCATGCTCGTCGACATGGTGCGGAACTCCATCTACACGCTGACCGGGCACATCCAGATCCACGCCCGCGGATATCTGGACGATCCGAGTCCGCAGCGGTCCTTTCCGTTCACCCCCGCGATCCGCGCCACCCTGGAGCGGGTGCTCCCGGCCGGCAGCCACTGGGCCCCGCGGGTGCGCCTCGAAACGGTGGCGAGCACGGCCCGCCACACCGGCGGCGTGACCCTGGTCGGCATCGACTTTGCGCGCGAACGCGGCCTGTCGTTCCTGCCCGACGTCATCCGCGAGGGCGCGTTCCCGGGGCCCGGCGATCCCGACGGCATCGTCGTCGGCGCGGCGCTGCTCCGTGATTACCACACGCGCCTCGGCCACAAACTCGTCCTTACCGCGCGCAATGCCGCCGGGGACGTCGTTTCCCGCGCCTTTGAGATCCGCGGCGTCTTTCGCTCCCAGCTCGAGGCCACGGAGAAGCAGTACGTCTTCTGCCGGCTCGACAGCGCGCGCGCGTTTTTCGACCTGGGACCGTCGATCTCCGAGATCTCCGTGGTCCTGCCGGACATGGACGCCACCGGCGCCGTCACCGCCGCCCTCACGCCCGCGCTGGCCGGCCGGAACCTCGAGGTCACCCCGTGGCAGGACCTGCTCCCGACGATCCGGACCTACCTCGAGATCTGGGACGTCTACCTCTACATCTGGGACCTGGTCGTGTTCATCGGGATGGCGTTCGGCCTGACCAACACGCTGCTGATGGCCGTCTACGAGCGCATGCGCGAGTTCGGCCTGGTGCGGGCGCTCGGCATGAAACCCCGCCAGGTGCTGCAGGGCGTGGTGCTGGAGGCGTCCCTGCTGCTCGCCCTCGGCCTGGTGGCCGCCAACCTGCTGAACTGGCTCACCGTGGCGGCCCTGGCCCGCCAGGGCATCAACATGAGCGCGCTCGCCTCGGGGGCCGAGTACTTCGGCGTGTCTCCGGTAATCTATCCGGCAATTGACGCGCGCGACGTGCTCGCCGCCAACCTCATGACCGCCGTCCTCGGGCTGATCGTCAGCCTGTATCCCGCCTGGAAGGCGGGCCGTTTCACGCCCGTCCAGGCCATCACCAAAGCCACCTGAATCCCATGCCGCCCCTTGTCCATTGCGAGAACGTGCACAAAAGCTACGGCCGCGGCGCCGTCGAGGTCCGCGCCCTGCGCGGCCTCAACCTGTCGATCGCCGAGGGCGAATTCATGGCGTTGGCCGGGCCCTCGGGCTCGGGCAAGACCACGCTCCTGAACCTCATCGGCCGCCTCGACGACTACGACGCCGGCGACATCGTCGTGGCGGGCCGTCACCTCAAGCAACTTTCGGAGACTGAGGCCACGGAACTCCGCCTCCGCCACATCGGCTTCATCTTTCAGGCGTACAACCTGATCCCGGTGCTGAGCGCCGCCGAAAACGTCGAATACATCATGCTGCTCCAGGGCGTGCCCGCCGCCGAACGCCGGCGCAAGGCCCGCGAGATCCTCGACGAGGTGGGGCTGGCCGGCTTGCACGAACGCCGGCCGGCCGAGCTGTCCGGCGGCCAGCAGCAACGCGTGGCCGTCGCCCGGGCCATCGTCGCGGCACCCGCGCTGGTCGTCGCCTACTAGCCGACCGCCAATCTCGATTCCCATAACGCCGCGACGCTGGTTGACCTGATGCTCGGGCTGAATCGCACGCGGAAGACCACCTTCGTCTTTTCCACCCACGACCCCCGGGTCATGGAACACGCCCGCCGCCTCGTGCGCCTGCGCGACGGCCGGATCGAGTCGGATGAATCGCGTTCCGCCAACTGAACCGGCGGCCGGTCGAATGCTGCTCGGCCTGCTGCTGGCGGTGGCCGCCGGCGTCGGCGTGGCCCGGGCCCAAACCGTCTCTCCTTTCACCGCCTTCCTCGCGCTGCGCGGAAACGCGGGCTTCGCCTCCCACGATTCGGCTTATGCCGGGGCCTCGGGTAGTCCCCTCTGGGACGACTCGGGCAACTTCCGGCTGATATTTGACGACGCGCTGGATCCGCACAGGCAGGCCGAAATCCACAACGACCTCGGTTTTGCCGCCGGCGACGTTCTGGCCGCGACCAACCGGATCGCTCCGACGCTCTTCGCCGGCGCCCCGGCCAGCGGCCCGGACGACCGCCGGCGCCTTTTCGACCTCACCCACGACTTCGCGCGCACCGACCGCAGTCTGGCCTACGACCGGCTCGATCGGCTGAACCTCCGCTGGTCCGACGCCTGGGGCAGCGTCACGGTCGGCCGCACCGCCATCACCTGGGGCAACGGGTTGGTCTTCAATGTCCAGGACCTCTTCAATCCGTTCGACCCGCGCGACATCGCCCGCAACTACAAGACCGGCGACGATCTGGCGCTCGTCGAAACCCACGCCGGAGCGAACACCTGGCAATTCCTTGTCGTTCCCCGGCGGAATCCCGTCACCGGGGACATCGCGGGCAGCCAATCGTCCTTCGCGGTGCACGGGCACATCCCGGTGGGCGGCACCGAGTGGACGGTGCTCGCCGCGTCCCACTACCACGAATGGCTGGCGGGCGCGGGCCGGGTCGTCACCGTCGGCGGAGCCGTCTGGCGCAGCGACGTGCTGCTGACGCGGCTGGAGAACGGAGGCACCGCCTTCGCCGCCGTCACCAACATGGACTACTCCTGGACGTGGTTCGGCCGGAACTGCTACGGGTTGGTCGAGGCCTACTTCAACAGCCTGGGCGCGAGCGATCCGACGCGGGCTTTCTCAAAACCGGAGCTCGCCGCCCGGCTCGCCCGGGGCGAGCTCTTCACCCTGGGTCGCAGTTACCTCGCCACGAGCCTGGAGGTGGAACTCCATCCGTTGCTCCATGGGGCCGTCTCGACCATCCTTGATCTGCAGGGTCCGTCCGCCGTGGTGCAGCCCCGATTGGTCTGGGACGCGCGGCGCGATCTGCAGGTGACCCTGGGCGCGGAGCTCAACGCCGGCGCCCCCGGCACGGAATACGGTGGACCCGTCGATCCGGCGACCGGTCGTCGTTTGCGGTCTCCGCAGACGTTGTTCCTCTGGCTCGAGGCGTGGTTCTGACCGGACCGGGCTCAGCCGGCCTTGGCCCCGAGCGGCAGCACCACCGACCCGTAGAGTTCGTTCACCACCTGCGCGAGGCCGGCGTACATCGCCAGCAGGCCGCAAAGAATGCCTTCGTAGCCGGCGAAATGCGCCAGCCCGCCGTTGCCGCTGAATTCGGCGCCGGCCAGGAGGAAGAACAGGATGGTCAGGGTCGCGAACACCCACTGGAGCGCCCGGTTCAGCCGCAGCGTGCCGAAATACATGACCCCGGTGAAGAGGCCCCAGAGCACCAGGTAGGCGCCCAGGGCGTGGCTGGTCGTGGCCGCCGCGCCCGTCGTCATTTTCGGGAGCAGCACCAGGGCCACGAGCGAGAACCAAAAGCACCCGTAGGAGGTGAAGGCGGTGGTGCCAAACGTGTTGCCCTTCTTCCACTCCATGATGCCGGCGATGATCTGGGCCAACCCCCCGTAACAGATGCCCATCGCCAGGATCATGCTGTTCAGTTCGAAGAAACCGGCGTTGTGGAGGTTCAACAGCACGGTGGTCATGCCGAAGCCGAGGAGCCCAAGAGGCGCCGGATTGGCGGTGGTGTCCTTGTTCTGGGTCAGGGTGACGTCTGCCATGTTCGGGGGGGTTGAGGGGTGCGCGCCCGGATTCCGCCGGGACCGAGGCATCGAACCCGGCCGCCGCCCGGAGCCGCTCCGAAAAGGGACCGCAATTGCCCCCACAGTCAACTCGCCCCCGGCGAATTGGGCCGCCCGCCGGACCGGCCGCCCCTGCGGTCACAGCTTGCCATGATCCAAAACTCTCTGGTTCACTGCCCGGCCAGTGAAACAAAGCATCGTCACCCTCGACATGGAGGGCGTACTGACCCCGGAGATCTGGATCGCGGTCGCCGAGCGCACCGGCTTGCCCGAATTGCGCCGCACCACCCGGGACGAGCCGGACTACGACAAACTCATGCGCGGGCGCCTCGAGATTCTCGACCGCCACGGCATCACGTTGTCGCGCATCCAATCCGTCATCGGCGCGCTGGTCCCGCTCCCGGGGGCCGTGGATTTTCTCGCCGACCTGCGCTCCCGCGTGCAGGTGATCATCCTGTCGGACACCTTTGAACAGTTCGCCCAGCCGCTCTTGCGCCAGTTGGGCTGGCCGGTGCTGTTGTGCCACCGGCTGGTGGTGGAGGATGACCGGATCGCAGGCTATCAGCTCCGCATGGCCGACCAGAAGCGCGAGGCCGTCCGGGCGCTGCAGTCGATTCGCTACCGGGTGATCGCGGCGGGCGACTCCTTCAACGACACGTCGATGCTGATGCAGGCCGACGAGGGGATCCTGTTTCGGGCCCCGGAGGCCGTGGCGCGGCAGTTTTCGCAATTCCCCGCAGTCGAGGACTACCCCGCGCTCCGCGCGGCCATCGAGGCGCGGCTGTAGGCAAGGAATCCTCCGCCGGATTTGCGGCCACGGCCCCGCCGCGCGCCGCCCGATCGTTTCGGCGTCGCGCCGGTTTCAGGTTTCGAGCCGGCGGTCCGCCTCGCGCAACTCGGCGAGGACGTGCGGTTGCGCCGCCTCCAGCACGGCCAGAAGTTCCGCCAGCCGGCCGGGATCCTTTCCGTCCTCCGCCAGGGCCTCAATCTCGGCGGTCGCGCCGGCCAGGTGCCGGCACCCGGAAAACCCGATGGTGGCCTTGAAGCGATGGCTCACCTCGCAAAGACCCGGCCAGTCGCCGGCGGCCTGGAGGGTTCGCATCCGCGGAATCTCCTCCTGCACGCCCCGGATCAGCATCCGCAACCGCTCCCGTTGGAAGGCGCGGTCGCCGTCGACCGTCTGCTCCAGATAGGTCAGATCGATGTACGGGTAATCCCGTTCCATCGCCGCGGCATCGGTTGTGGGATAAGGCGTCCGCGCCCGTTGGCAAGGTCGCGGAAGTTCAGGCGACGGTCGCGAGGAAGCGTTCGAGGCGCCGGAGCACCCGCTCCCTCCCCAGGACGCGGAACATTCCCGTGAGGTTGGGACCGACGCCCGTGCCGGAGACGGCGAGCCGCGCGGGCGCTTGGTAGTCGCCGAACCCGAGGCCGTGTTGGGCCGCCGTGCGCTTGATCGCCTCCTCGATGGCGGCGTCGGTGGCAAAATCGGCGGTCGGCAGGGCCGCCGCCAATTCGCGCAGCCGCGCCCGCGGGTCGCCCTTGCCCATCACCTTGGCGCGCGTCCGGGCATCGATCGGAAACTCCTCGGTGAAAAAGTACGCCGTGTAGGCCGGCAGCTCCTCCAGGGCCCGGATCTTCGGCTGGCAGAGTTGCATAACCTCGCGGAAACCGGCCTCGTCCGGCCACGCGCCGGCGAAGACGCCGTGCCGGGCGAAATAATCGCGCGCCAGGGCCACGAAGCGCTCGGGCGGCAGCTCGAGCAGGTAGGCCATGTTCATGTGCGCGAGCTTGCGCTCGTCGAAGCGGGCATTGCTTTGGTGAACGCCCGGCAGATCGAACAGCCGGATGATCTCGGCCAGCGGCATTTTTTCGCGCTCGTCCTTGGGATTCCAGCCCAGCAGACACAGGAAATTGACCAGCGCCTCCGGCAGGAAGCCGCGCCGCTGATATTCCTCGACCAGCGCCCCCTGGTCCCGTTTCGACATCTTGCCCGGGCCGTTCTGCTTCAAGATCAGGGGAATGTGGGCATAGACCGGCAGCGCCGCTCCCAAGGCGTGGAACAGCTCGGCGTGCTTGCTGGTGTTCGAAAGATGATCCTCGCCCCGGATCACGTGCGTGATCCGCATCGTGATGTCGTCGACCACGTTCACGAGGTGAAAGACCGGATTTCCATCCGAACGGAAAATGACGAAATCCTTCTCCTCCAGGCGCTCGACCCGGCCGCGGATGGCGTCGTCGATCACCTGCGGCGTCCCGGACACCCGAAAATAGGTGGCGCCGTCCTTTTCGTAGGTCCGACCCGCGGCCCGCAGGCGTTCCCGGTAATCGGCGTAGATCGCCGCGCGCTCACTCTGGCGGTAGGGCCCGCAATCGCCGCCGACCCGCGGACCCTCGTCCCAGTTGAGGCCGAGCCAGGTCAGGCTGTCATAGATGACGTTGAGGAACGTCTCGTTGTTCCGTTCACGGTCGGTGTCCTCGATGCGCAGGACAAAGACGCCGCCGGTGTGGCGGGCATAGAGCCAGTTGAACAGCGCCGTGCGGGCGCTGCCAATGTGGAAAAAGCCGGTCGGGCTGGGAGCAAAACGGACGCGAACTTGCGGCATGCGATGGAGGATGACAGTTTGGGCGGGTCCCGCTTGCGCCTGGACCCATCGCCGCCAATCCAGTGAATCCGGCCGAATCTGTCAAAGAATCCTCCGCCGCCGAAGTTGCCGCCCTGGTGGGTCGGCTCGGCCAGGCCGGCACCGCCGCCGGTTTCCAAAGCGAGACTTTCGGCGGGGCCGACGGCATCCCGCTGATCGCCCTCGCCCGCCGGGGTTCCCCGGGCGGGCCGCGGCTCTACCTTTCCGCCGGCATCCACGGCGACGAGCCGGCGCCGCCGCGGGCCCTGTTGGCGCTGCTGGAGTCCGGTTTCTTCGATTCGGCCTGCGATTGGTTCATCTGCCCGCTGCTGAATCCTGCCGGGATGGTGCGCGGGACGCGGGAGAACGCCGACGGCCGCGACCTGAACCGCGACTACCGCTCGCCGCAAAGCGCGGAAATCCAAGCTCATATCGCCTGGCTGCAGCGCCAGCCGCCCTTTGATCTGACGCTCTGCCTGCACGAGGACTGGGAGGCCACCGGATTCTACCTCTACGAGCTGAACCCGGACGGTCGGGCGAGCCTCGCCGACCGGATCATCGCCGCCGTCCGCCCCGTCTGCCCGATCGACCCGGCCGCGATCATCGACGGGCGGCCGGCCGCCGGCGGCATCATCCGGCCGAACCCCGATCCAGCCCGGCGGGAGCTTTGGCCGGAAGCGATTTACCTCCACGTACACCACACCCGGGTCGGCTACACCCTGGAGACGCCGTCCCTCCTGCCCCTGGCGCAGCGGGTCGCCGCGCACGTCGCCGCCGTCACGGCCATCCGACCGGAGTTCGGGGTGTCCGGCGCCATCTGAAGCGCGGAGCGCCGACCGGTGGGGGGGCCTCTTTCCGGCTCGGCCCAATTTCCCGCTTGCGCCGCCCGGGGAAACCCGGGACAAGTTAACCCTTACCGCGGCGCACGGCTGCGCTCCGGGACTTACGCAAGTCACGCCAATCAAGCCTGCATGCACAGTTTCTCCGAGCAATGCCTCGACATGGCACGGTCCATGTTGGGCCAGAACCTAGATTCGATCAATCCCGACGGTACCGTCACCCCTGTTTCCGGCGAGCTTCCCCGCCCTGACGAGCCCGGGCATGCTGCGTTTGCCATTGGAGAATTCTACCGTGCCACCGGCGAGAGCACGCTCAAGGGCCACGATCTCATCGATTTGGTGGCGCGTTGCGTAACCGCCCAGGTCTTCACCGAGCCACCGGCCGAAAACGGCCTGGCCTACGCCGCGCTGGGCCTGCTCTGCTTCGGCCCGTCGAAGGAGCGCAACCCGGTGTGGGAGCGCCTGGTGGACGAAACGCGCCAGCGCGTCGACAAGATGCTGCTGCATCGCAGCGACTACGACAACCACTGGCAGGCTTTCAACGTGGCCAAGGCGGTCTGCCGGTTCAGTTTCGGCTTGTCCAAGAAGGACGAAACCAGCCGGCTGATCGAGCGCATGGTGGAGCGCATCAATCAGACGAGTTCCAGCGGGTTTTTCGACGACACCGCCAAGGGCTTCGGCGGCAATTTCAACCTCTACGGGGTGCTGAGTTTCGTGTTCATCCGCTCGGCCCTGCAGTTGCACTCCAATCCCGGCGTGCGCGAGCGCAAGCTGCCCACCCTGCGCACCTATGCCGAGAAATACATCCGGATGATGCCGGACCTCGTGCGGTCTGACGGACTCGGGTGGGCCTATGGTCGCGCCGCCGGCGCCTACGGCCAGATGCATTGCATCAGCCTGATCCTCCAGGGCCTGCGTGATGGCTGGATCGCCGACGACCTCAAGGCGCGCTATTTCGACATTCTCCGTCGCCTGTTCTACTTTTTCTACCAGACCTTTCTTGACCAGGAACACGGCTACCTGGTGGTCCGCGACGACGAGCGCACCGCCTACGCCACCCACACGACGCGAATGGCCAATTTCGACGGCGCGCGCTACCTCTGCCAGTGGGCGCGCCTCGCCAAGACGGCCCAGATGCCCGAGGGCCAGCCCCGCCTGGAAGCGCCGCGGACCAGCGGCCGCTTCGTCATCTACGACAAATCGAATCGCAAGGAACAGGGCCTGTTTCTCTATCGGGACGCGGAGACCGGCCTGCACATCCAACTGCCGCTGGTGAGCTCCGGGAGTTCGCTCGGCTCCGATTCGCTCGCGTTCCCCCATTGTCCCGGGGTGTTCGACTGGCCGAACAACCATTATCTGCCGGTCATGGTGCCCGAGCTGACCTTCGGCGAACAGGTCACCATCCCCGCCTTCTACGGCACGCGCTGTGTGACCGGCCTCGGGCTGCGCAACAGCTTCTATTTCCGCTACGAGCAGCCGGAGTTGATCAACACGCACGAGGAACTCGTCCGCGGACTCGGCAACGTGAAGGTGCAGTGGACATTCACCGGCGCCAAGACCGCCTGCGAATTCGCCTACATGGTCAAGCAGCCGGTGACGCTCGACAACTTCCGGTACATGATCTGCATCGCCGCGCCCCACCCGCGCCACCGGGTCGCCAATTCGCCCACCCTGGGGCCGGAGGGCCATCGCTGCACCGTGGTGAAGAACGACTTTCAGGCCGTCTGGCAGGACACCGAGGTGGTGAGCAACGATCCGACCTACCGGACCAACTACGGCAAGATCCACTACCTGCAGGTGCTGCGCCGCGATCATCCGCTGGTGATGCGGCCCGGCAACGTCTACCGCCTCACCGTCGAGTTCGATCCCGATCTCACGCTGGTCGAGGCCTGACGCGCATCGGTCCGAGGGCGAAGGGTAAGGTTCAGGGTGTAAGGTTGCGTTTCCGGATGTTGCCTTCCTTTACTCCTTACACGTCAAACCTCATCCTTCCGTGCTTCGGACATGCTCTCTCGCCGGATCATCCCCTGCCTCGACGTCACCGCCGGCCGCGTGGTCAAGGGCGTCAAGTTCCAGGAACTGCGCGACGCCGGCGACCCGGTGGCATGCGCGCGGGCGTATGACCGGCAGGGTGCCGACGAACTGACCTTCCTCGACATCACCGCCTCGAGCGACGACCGGGCCATCATGCGCGACGTGGTGGCGGCCACGGCGGACGAGTGTTTCATGCCGCTGACGGTCGGCGGCGGTCTGCGCACGGTCGACGATATCCGCGCGATGCTGAACGCCGGCGCGGACAAGATCAGCCTCAACACCGCCGCCATCCTGAACCCGGACCTGGTCCGCCAGGCCGCCGGCCGGTTTGGCAATCAGTGCATCGTCGTGGCCATCGACGCCCGTCGCGAGGCGGGCCCCGAGGCGCGCTGGCGGGTCTACACCCACGGCGGGCGCCGCCCGGTCGATCTCGATGCCGTGGCGTGGGCGAAGCAGGTGGTGGCCCTCGGGGCCGGCGAGATTCTGCTCACTTCCATGGATCGCGACGGCACCCAGGCGGGCTACGATCTGGAGCTCACCCGCCGGGTGGCCGACGCCGTCGAGGTGCCGGTGATCGCCTCGGGCGGAGCGGGGCGGATGGAGCATTTTGCGGAGGTGCTGGTCGAAGGGCATGCCAGCGCCGTGCTCGCGGCCAGCCTGTTTCATTTCGGCACGTTCACCATTTCGCAGGTGAAGGCGTTCCTCGCCGGCCGCGGGATTCCGGTGCGGAGTTGAATCGGGTTCAGACCGCTGCGAGGTTGTTCCTGGGACCTCGGAGCCCCAGGGGCACCAGCGCCCAGAACAGCAGCGGCACGAGTTGCGCCTGGCCGGTGAGGACGGCGATCGAGCCCGTCAAATCGCTCGCCTGGCGGGCGTACAACAGGGCCGTGGCGGCGGGATAATCGCGGAAGAAACCGAAATACGCGGACATTGCGATCGTGACCACGGTCGCCAGCAAGGTGATCGTTCCCACGAGGACCGCGGCCAGCCGGGGGCGCCGGACCCACCACAACGGCAGCAGCACGATCGCCGCCACGCTCAACGAAAACAGCGTGCCCCGCCAGTCGTCCGCAAACTGGCTGCAGACGTGACCCCAATAGACCTCCAGCAGGAGCACGAAGGCCAACCCCACGGTGTAGGCGCGGGGGCCGGCCGGCCGGCATCGTCGACCAACCCACCAGATCAGCCCCGCCAACGCCGCCAGCACGGCGTAGTCGGCGACCCACAGCCAGATCGCCAGGTACAGCGCTCCCAGGGCCACCACGGTTTCTGCGGCCCGGCGCAACCCCGGACGGCTGATGCGGCCCACCCGCCACCACGCCAAACCGATCGCCACCACGAGCACCGCCAGCACAAGCGCGAATATGCCCGGGCCGACCAGCCAGACCCGACGGTAGGGATTGTGCGGGTAGTCCGAGTACCACCGGACGCCGTCCCAGACGAAGCCGGGGCGTACCTGCAGGGCGCCCCGGAAGGACGCGGGAAACTCCTCCCACAGCCAGCAGACCCCCTTCCCGCCCGGCAGCTCCGGCAGCGCCTCCCGGACGGATTCGACCCGCGCGCCGCCGATTGTCCGCCCGTCCAGTGCCGCGCGATAACCCGTCGGCGCGTCACTCCGGTAGGAAGCCACCACGCGCGCCGGCAGTCGGCAACGCGTGTCCGCCGGCAGGAACGGCGGCACAAAGGCAAAACGCACGTCGAAACGATCGGCGCGCGGCAGGTGGGTGGCGACGACGCGCGGCAGCGCCCATGCGGGATACCGATCGCGATACCAGAATTGGCGCTCCAAAACGTAGTTGAACTGCACCCCCACGGTGCGCGTTCCCGGCGGCAGATTCGAAAGCCCGATCTCGATGTCGAATGCCGCCTCCAGGCCGCCGTCGACGCGGGTCCAGGCAAAACGATGTCCGTCGTGCAGCAGGCACACACCGGACCCATTGTAGAGTTGGTAGGATAGGAAGGAGCCCGGATCCGCCGGCTGGTCGGTACGATAGTGTCCGGTCAGACGGATGACCTGATCCTGCGCGTCGTAGATGCACTGGCCCTCCACCCTCACGCGTCCGGACTCGGAGTGGAACGGCAGGGCCGTCGTCGTCCGCCCGCCCTGCAAATCGAGTTGCAGCGCGGTTGCCGGCGGCGGCAGCGGTGCGCCCTCAACGACGGCCGGGCGCAGGAGGAGGGGCGCCAGCGCCAACCCCAGAAGCGGTGCGAGTACCTTCATGCCCGATGAGTTTCTCCGGATAATTCAACGCCAGCACGGTCAGCGTCTGCGCCGATATCGGCAGCGGGAAGGATTCCAAT
>JBJKRD010000441.1:0-2651 GCA_046704925.1 Opitutaceae bacterium
CGGCCAGGTGATGTGCGGGTACTGCAGCGGAATCGCATCGTAGAACAGCGCCGCCAGCCGGCACCGGCGAGCGCGCAGGAAATCCCAGAATCCCGGCCGCTCCGGCTCGCTGAACAGCTCCGCCGTCACCAGCCAGTCGGCGCTCGTCAGGGCGGGCGTCGCCCGTCCCGCCGCTTCGCGCCAGCCGCGCCGCCGCCCGTCCCAGGCCACCGGGCGCACCGCGGCGCCGAGTTCGTCGCGCAGGCGGCCGATCAGGCGCAACATGCCCGAGTGATGCCGCATGCCGGCGGCCTTGGTGACGTCAAAATAGATCATCTCGGTAACATCCGCCGATAATGGCATTGCGCGTCCCTTCGCCCACGAACCTTGGCGATGCGACCGAAGCGAGCCGCCCCGCAATCGACCGTTCGTTTCTCGGTCCCATGGTACCGTTGCACGTTGAGCGTTCGACGTTGGGCGTTGAGCGTTCGCCGTGCTGGGTTGTGTCCTCGTGGTTCATCGTCCACTCGCGGCCGGCTCCGCGGTTGGCGGCGTGCCCGCTCCCTTGACCGCCGCCTCGAAACACGCCCGCAGGCGGTCGGCGTTCCGGTGGGCATCGTAGTTCTCCTCGGTCCAGCGCCGCGCCGCGGCCCGCAGGCGTTCCGCCAGAACGTCGTCCGTTTCCAGGCGTCGCAGCGCCGCCAGCCAGGTTTCCGGCCGGTCCACATCCGCCACCAGGCCGGTTTCCTCATGCTGGACGGCCTCGGTGGTCGCGGCGGTCGCCGAGGTGACCACCAGCACGCCCGCAGCCATTGCCTCGGGAATCGCATTGGGCAGGCCGTCCCGGTCACCGGTCGCGGCCACCACGCCCGTGTGCAGCAACACGTCGGCCCAGGCGAGGTGGCGTCCCACCTCCTCCGGCGGCAACTGGCCGGTCAACGTCACCTGCGGCGCCAGCCCGCGCGCGGCGATGTCCTTTTTCAACTCGTCGCGCAGGTCGCCGTCGCCCACGATCCGGGCCTCAAATTCCAGCCCGGCGGCGCGGACGGCCGCGTAACTTCCCATCTGGTGGCGCAGACCCTTTTTCGGCACCAGCCGGGCCACGCAGAGCAGGCGCAGCGGCCGGCGCGGCGAGCGCAGCGGCTTCACCGGCGGAAATTCCTCCAGTCCGCGCCGGATCACCACCACGCGGTCCGCCACCGCCCCGCGCTCGAGCAGCGTCCGGCGGGCCATGTCGGTCGACGCGTGCACCAGCCGCGCGAGCGACACCTTTTCCTTCAGCCACCAGTCGCCGCCGTGTTCGTACAGGTCATAGGCGTGGGCGCCGGTGACGTAGGGGACGCCGGTCAGGCGCCACAACAGCCAGGCGGCCGTGGCCGGCGCGCCCGCCCACACCGCATGGATCAGATCGGGCCGCTCCCGCCGGAACCGGTGGATGAAGCAGGCGACGAAGCCGGCGCCCAGCATGTTCTCCCAGAAATTCAGCGTCGACGGGGCACGGCGCCGGAGCGTGTTGCGGATCAGCTCCCCGAGCATCGCGGGATAGCGCGCGGACTCGTAGGGAATCCACCACAGCAGCGCCACGAAGAACCACCACCGCGGCAGCGCGACCACGGGGAGCCCGCGGAACCGGCCGCCGCCGCCCCACAGCGAAAAGAGCCGCACGTCGATCCCGCGCGCCAGCATCGCGGCGACGTCGCGCTGCAGGAAGGCTTCGGACGCCTTCGGAAAGGTCGTGAAAAGATAGGCGACGGTGAGCGGTTTCTCGGCCAATCCGGGCCAGCATGTACGCCGGCCCGCGCCGTGCAATGCTGCGCTCAACGGCCGGGCCAAAGCCCGGCGGCCTCGGCCATGAAGTCGGAGGGCAGGCTGGAAGCCTGCGCTACGGAAAACGAATCGAGCGTTTCCCCGCCAAAGCCTCCCCAGCCGTCGCGCTTGGCGCTATGGCCGGCGGGCGGCTTCGGCTGCGGGTCGAAAGGCGCCGCGCACCTTTCCGTTGCGGTGCGGCGGGATTCGGCGACAATGGTCGCATCACGTCCACCATGTCCGACGCTTCCGCTCCCGCCCGCCCCGCCGGGTCCGCTCCGGACGGCTGGACCATCGCCCGGCGGGACTTTCTCAAGGCCTCCGCCGTGTCGCTGGCCGGCCTCCTCCTCAACGGCTGCCGGCACGGCCCCCTGGGCCCCCACATCTCCGGTTTCCGCTTTGGCCTGGTGACCGACTCCCACTACGCCGACGCCCCGCCACACGGCACCCGTTACTACCGCGAGTCGCTCGCCAAGATGCGCGAGGCGGTCGACCGCCTGCGCGGCGAACGCGTGCGGTTCCTCGCGGAACTGGGCGATTTCAAGGACATGGCTCCCGGCGAGCCGGAGGCGCGGACGCTGGCGAACCTCGTCGCCATCGAGCGCGAGTTCCAGCGGTACGAGGGGGCCACCTACCACGTCCTGGGCAACCACGACATGGACAACCTTTCCAAGGCCCAGGTGCTCTCCCACATCGTCAACACCGGCATTCCGAGCCGGTTCAGCTATTACGGCTTCAGCACCGGCGGCGTCCGGTTCCTGGTCACCGACGCCAATTACCTGGCCGACGGCCGCAGCTACGACCACGGCAATTTCGACTGGCGCGACACCTACATCCCGGCCGAGGAGCAGGATTGGCTCCGTGCG
>JBJKRD010000442.1:0-4822 GCA_046704925.1 Opitutaceae bacterium
TGCGACGGTACCGGCCCATGGAGGTATTCGTGGACGAGCCGGCCCCGGCGCCCGCGGCCGACGATCGGCGGCTCGAACCGATGCGCACGGCGATCGTCAACCTGCCGCCCAGTCATCGCGAGCCCCTGTTGCTCAAGCTGCAGCATGAGCTCACCTACGCGGAGATTGCCGAGGTGCTCGAGATTCCCGTCGGGACAGTTCGCTCCCGCCTCCATCACGCCGTCGCCCAACTCAAACTCGCGCTCAATCCCGTTTCCGCGCGGTAACCCACCCGGACCATGAAACCCGAAACCCTGGATGCCTTGCTGATCGACCACTCCCTCGGGGAGCTCACACCGGAGGTGGAGGAGCTCCTGCAGGCTTTCCTCGATTCCGACCCGGCGGCGGCGGGCCGCCTGGCTGTGCTCGACACCACGGTCGGGACCGCCCGGAAGGCGGTCGCACCGAGACTGGAGCCATCCGCGCCGACGCCGTTTGTCCGGACGGGCCTGGGGATGCGGCGAAAGGCCCGGCTACCTTTCGCGCTGCCGGGGTTCCTGCGCCTTGCGGCCGGGCTCGCGGTTGGCGTCGTTCTCGGCTGGCTGGCCGGCCGCGGGCCCGGCACCCCGGTGCGGACTTTCGCCCTGGCGCGTCCGGCGGTGGTGACGCCGGCAGGGGACAGCGGGTCGCCGGCGGGCTTTTGGTCGGAGCGCCGGGTTCTGGCGGAGGCGCACAAGATTTCCCTTCCCCCGCGAATCCACGAGACCCCGGACGGGAGGCCGTGGATATTGCCGGGCCGATGAATTTCCGGAGGACGATCCATGAATAGACTGGTCAAATCAAAGTGGCGGCGGCTGGCGCCGGTTCTTGGCGTGCTGGCGGTGCTGCTGTCTGGCTGCAACGAGGAACGCATTGTCTGGGCCCCCGACGGCAGTCGGGCCGCCGTTATCACCAATGACGGTCTCCATTTCTGCGACGGGCGCGGGCGGCTGACCCCGCTGCTGGCGCCGCAGGTGTACACGGTGGCCTGGCTGGGCGATTCGCAGGGTCTCGTGGCGGCCCGGGCGCGGGAGGCGAAGGACTGGGCCGCGATCGCGCAGGTGCTGGGACCGGAGCGCGCCGCGGCCGTCGCCGGGGAGGCGGACGCGCTCCTGCAGCGGCTGCAGCAGGGAGCGGCCTGGAGCGTGCTGACGATGGACCTCAAAGGGACGAAGTCGGCCGTCAAGATCTGCCTGCGCGACCGCCACCCGGCGGACCTGCAATCCCGGCTCAGCGCCGGCGAGTGGACCGAGCTGGCGGGCGAGACGGAGAAGGTGTCGGAGCTCGTGGTGGAGCGGTTCCAGGACGACAAGCTGGAGCCGGGCCCGATTTTGTACACGGGCATCGGAAGCATCAGTGCCATCCGGCCTTCGCCGAACGACCGGGCCGTGGCCTTCACCGCGGACGCCGGACCGGGAAATGAGGACCTGCGGCTGCTGTTGGCTCCGATCGACGCGTCGGCACCGCCGGTCGAGGTGGCCCGGTACGTGTCGGCCTTCCCCGACTGGCTGCCGGACGGCCGGACGCTGGTCTACTTCGAATCGTCCGGTCCGGGGCCGGCCGACGATGCGATCCGGTTGGGCGATCTGGCGCGCCGGCAGGTGCTGGACCCGGCCGGACGGCTCGAGGTGGCGGGAAAGCCGGACTACCTCGCCGGGGTGCTCTTCAGTCTCATGGGCCGGGTTCGGTGTTTGCGCGACGGGCGCATTATCTTTGCCGCCGCCGAGGTCGAGCTGCCGTTTGCGGCCGCCGATTACGGGGATTCGCGGGAACAACTCTTTGCGGTTGATCCCACGCGCCAGCCGACGCTGACCCGCCTCATACCGCGCAAGCAGGAAGAGGGACTACCGAGGGATTTGTCGTTGTTTGAGGTCAGTCCCGACGAACGCCAGGTGGTGTTTGGGTCGACCAAGGGCGACGTTTGCCTGCTGACGCTCGCCACCGGCGAAGTCGAGCAAATCCAGGCGCCGGCAAAAGATTCACCGCAGGGGATGCCGGTCTGGCGCGCGGCCGGCGAATTCACCTATGTGAAGCGGATCGCCGGCACGGCCGGGGAATCTCGGGTGCGAAAGGTCGAGGTTGTCCTGCGCCGCGGTAAACAGGAGACCGTCCTGAGCAAGGACTGGCCGGACGAGGTAGTGAACGGGTTGGTCGAGTGAGCGCCCGGTGTCGGGCTCCAAACGCGCCCGCGCTCGGCTACGGATAAAAACTGCGTTTCGTATTCCCCCTAGCTGCGCGTGGGAGCGCGCGGAAGGACGCCCGCGGATGCCGCCATGATCGGGCCAAACGTTTCCGCGTTCGGCTACGGGAGACCTATTTCGATGTTTCGTTTCGGTAGCGGCGCGCGGGAGCGCGCGGCGGAACCGGCCTCACCGGTAAACCCCACCGCCGAGCAGCCGCTCGCCGTCGTAGAGCGCGAGGATCTGGCCGGGCGCGAGGCCGCGCTGCGGCTGCGTGAAGCGGACGAAGGCCGTACCCTCCCCGTCGGGAGTGAATTCAAGCGCCACCCGGGGATCCCGATACCGCACGCGGCCCTCGATCCGGCAGGGCGCGATCAGCGCCTCCCCGGTGAAGCTGAGACGGTGCACCCGGACCTCGCGGGTCCAGAGGCCGGGGGCGTCCGGGGCGTCGAACGCCACCAGCAGGGCGTGGTCGGCCGCGCGCTTGCCCACGACCACGTAGGCCCGGTGGTCGGTGTTCGACGGGATGCGGATGCCCTTGCGCTGCCCGAGCGTGTAGTAATGCAAGCCGCGGTGGCGCCCGATCTCGCGCCCGTCGGTCACGCGGACGATCGGACCGGGATGGTCCGGCACGTAGGCGCGCAGGAAGTCCTGCATCTTCACCTCGCCGATGAAGCAGATGCCCTGGCTGTCCTTCTTGCGCGCGGTCGCGAGGTGATGCGCCTCGGCCAGGGCGCGCACTTCGGGCTTGGTAAGATGGCCGACGGGAAAACGCGCGTCGCGGACCTGTTCGGGCGAGAGCAGGGCGAGGAAATACGACTGGTCCTTGTTCCGGTCGACGCCCTCGAGCAGCGATATTCGGAACGGGGGGGCGGGAGCGGTGCCGGCGGCGCGGACCGGCGGGGGGGAAGCCGGAGCTTCGACCCGGCGGGCATAGTGGCCGGTGGCGACCGCGCCGAAGCCCTCGGCCCGGGCATAAGCACGAAACACCCCGAACTTCACCTCGCGGTTGCACATGATGTCGGGGTTGGGGGTGAGGCCGCGCGCATAGCCGTCCAGCAGGTAATCGACCACCAACCGGCGGTAGTCGCGCATGAGGTTGACCACGCGGAACTCGATCCCGATCTGCTCCGCCACCGCGCGGGCGTCCGCGATGTCCCGCATCCAGGGACAGTCGCCCGGCACCTGGTCCTCGTTGATCCAGTTCTTCATGTAGGCGCCGACCACCTCGAAGCCTTGCTGCTTGAGGCGGAGCGCGGCGACGCTGCTGTCGACGCCGCCGGACATGGCGACCAGGAGGCGCATGGGCGGAAACGGGTAGAAAACCTCACGCCGCGCCCGACGCCAAGGGAAACCTGCGCTCCGACCGCCCGTGGCCGCCTACTCGAAGACCTCCTCGCTACTGGAGATAACCTTCTGCTCGATGAACTGGTCGTTGTACATGAGCAAGCGGATCGTCTGGGTCGTCTTCGTATGGGCCTGCATGTAGACCGGCTCCTGGGCCAGCGTGACGGTGCGGGAAGTGCCGTCAGAGCCCAAGACCTGCTGGGTGATGGGACGGACCCCGACCTGCACCTGCTTCGTTGAACCCACGGTCGCGCGGCGGTAGACCCAGACCTCGGCCTTTCCGGACGGTGCGGGCTGGGCCTGGATTTCGTCGGGCGGCCCCATAATGCGCCGGACTTCGGCGGCGGCCATGCCCTTCTGCAGGGCTTCACCGGATTCTCCGGTGATGACCGCGGCGGCCGGCGACGCGGCGGGAGAGCCGGCGGCGCCAGCGGAACTGGCGGGGGCGCTGGCGCATCCCGCATGGAAAGCTACCACGACGAGCGAGAGCAGAAGGGTGAAACGCATGGGAATAACCCACATAAGACACCGCGGACGCGCTCAGCCCTTCAACCGGCGGCCGCCCCGCCCCGGGGGTCGGCGCCGCCGGCGCGGTGCGGAAGGACCCTTTCGCCGGGGGCGGCCCCCTGGGACGCACCCGGCCGGGCCACGGTCGACCGACCTCAAAAAACTCTTTTCTGGTTGGCGTTGCCCGGCGCCGGAGTTCTTGTTTCGTTTTTCCGAATGAGCGTGCAAAACGGGCGGATTGCGCAGGCTTGGCTGACGGGTCCAAACGCTGGCATCGTGGAATTGACCCATGACTGGACGGAGGCCGCGCTGCCGCCGCTGGAGTTCGGACCGGACGGTCCCGCCGTGGCCTGGCTCGAGCGCGTGCCGGACCACACCTTCGGTCTCGAAAGCGGGTTTTTCGTCAACGCCGTGGGTGAGATCTTCTTCTTCATCCAGCTGGCCCAGCATCCGGACATCGAGCCGGCGGTCACGGCGGTGTATCTGGCGGGCGATTTCAACGGCTGGCAGGCGTCGGTGGGCAACCCGGAGTGGCGGCTGCTGCCGGCATCCCTGGATGGCGAGCCCGTGCTGCTCTTCGCGGCCCCGGCGGCCCGGTTTCTCTCGCAACCGCCCCAGCGCTTCAAATTTGTCACCGGCGCGCAGCGCTGGCTGCCGGTGTCGTCGCGGGCGCCCAACGCGTCGCGCGACGACCACGGCAACTTCAATCACGTGATCGATACCGCCCGCACCGGCCGGCAACTGATCCAGTTCACCTCCGCCCGACCGCT
>JBJKRD010000443.1:0-10414 GCA_046704925.1 Opitutaceae bacterium
CGTTCAGGCGCACCGTCTTGCCGATGACGTGGGGATCCGAGCCGAAGTCGCGCTCCCAGATCGCGTGGCTGATGATGGTGACCCGCACGGCCCCCGGCTGGTTGTCCGCCGGCGTGAAGTCGCGGCCCAGGATCGGCGCGACCCGCAGCAGGTGGAGGAAGTTGTCAGTGACGTAAGCGCCGGTGTAGCGCTGGGGCTTGCCGTTGATGGTGACGTTGACGGTCGAGCCGCCGAGGTATCCGCCCAGGCCTTCAAACGAGCTTTGCTGGGCGATGATGTCCTGCAGATCCTGGGCCGCCATCCCGTTGCCGACGCCGGGCGGCTGAGTGGGATCGCGGAGCTGGATGGACACCAGGCGGTCGGGCTCGGCGAACGGCAGCCCGCGCAGGATGGTGCCGTCGACGACGGAAAACTGGGTGGTCACGCCGGCAATGCCCAGCGCGAGCACGGTGACGCCGAGGAAGCAGAATCCCTTTTCTTTGACGAGCACCCGGCCGCCGATGCGGAGGTCCTGAATGAAGGTCTCGAAGATCATGGGGTGGCGATGGCCGGCCGTGGCCCGGCCGGAGCCAAGGGGCGATCCGGCCGGATGATTGGGAAGGTGATTGGGCGGATGCGGCACCGGCCGGGGGGCCGGAATGCTGTGCGGATATTGTTCTGCATCGGCTATGCCACGGCGATGGGGCTTGATGGAAGTCCGGTGCCAACCAACGAGATAAAAAGATGGGCAGCGTATCGATCTGTCGGGATGCTCCGCCTTCGGAACGGCGATTTCCCAGAAGCGGGACGGCTACTTTGAATTCCGATTGCTGATTGCCGATTGCGGAGTGCGGAGCTGTTTCGCGCGACAAGCAGAAGACGGTCGGTGAGTCAGATATGCCGGAGGCCGGGCAGCCCGCGGCCAATGTCACGGTGCGAGGCGACCGCGGCAGCGTGGCGACCGGAGTTTCGACGAATTCGGCACTCGGCATTCGGCAATCTTATCGCTCCGCCCGCATCGCCGTCCCCGGATGGGCCGGCGCGGCTCTACCGACACGCAGCCCTCTGCGGACCGCGCTCCCGCAGGCGTCAGTCCGCGGGACCGGGCGTGGGTCCTTCGTCGAGGCGGAGGCGATATGCCGTGAGCCGCTGGTCGAAGAGTGAAGGGACCACGAGCAGACCCTCCTCCGGCAGAAAGTCGAAGTCGGCGCAGAATTGCTGCGGACCGGTGCGGTCGAGCAGGAGCGTTTTCCGCCCCGCCGCGTCGGTGCGGAAGATCCGGCCGAAATAGTCCGAATACAGGTAGCCGCCCGCCCCGTCGCTGACGAGGCCGTCCATCAACGCCGGGACGCCAAGGTCAACGAAGCGCCCGATGCGTTTGGTGGTCAGATCGACGGTCTTGATGGCGCCGTCGCCGGTCACGCCCACCAGCAGCCGGGTCGCCTCGGCGAGGATGCCGTTGATCTGGGCAAGGGCCGGATCCTCCAGCCAGAGGGTGGCCTCGCCGGCGGCGATCCGGTAGATTCCGCCTTTTACCGTGTCGGTGACATAGATGACGCCGGCGTCGGTGATCGCCAGATCGTTGGGAAAGGCGGCGCCCGGGAGTGGCAGGCGGCGCACGACCGCGCCGGTCGTCGGGTCGATCACGGCCACCCCGGTCCGCTCCACGGCATGGAGCTGGCCGTGAAAAAGCTTCAAACCCGTGGGGCGGCGCAGGTCGCGCGCCCAAGCCTGGTCCAGCATTTTTCCGTCAAACGACAGGCGGGAGATGCAGTCGCCGTTGGTGTTGGAGACATAGAGAACGCGGCGCACCGGATCGCAGGCCACCGATTCCGGCGCGCGCAGGCCGTCGGTGACTTCCCAAAGCTTCCGGAGGCCGGGGTGCTGGAGAATCGCGTCGAGATCACGCGCCACGAAGCCCCAGGCGGCGGACACCCGGGAGCAGGCAATCATCAGCTCGTTGTCTCCAGGGGCCAGCTCGAGCCAGAAGACGTGGTCGTCGCTGACAGGGGCGAGCGCCCCTGCGCTGGCCGGGGGCGTTGGATTGCGTCCGCGAAAGACGACCCGACCGTTCAGGTAGAGGGAGACGAGCTCGCTGAAATCGAGGGCCAGGCGGCGCGTTTCCCTCTGCGCGGCGTGCAGCGTCGTGCGGGCATACACCCGGGATCCGTCGCCCGGCAGCGGCGTGCAGTAATGGGCGATATCGACGAGCCCGGACGGATCGCTGGCGATCAAGGTCCAGGGCCGGGCCTGCCGGGCGGCGGCGTCCGGATAGCGCTCGAGGTCGATGTTCGAAACGCGTACGGGTGGGGACAGCCACCATTCGGCGATCCGACCGACGATCGGTTCGGCCGCGGAGGCGATGGCGGCTGGCCGCGTGAGGGACAGTGCCAGCACGACGAGAGGGATACGGAGAGTCGAGCGCATGGGAGAAAATGCCGAGTGCCGAATGCCGTATGGGGAGGGGCAGGTGGCGGTGAGCTTTAAGCCTCAAGCAGTAAGCTCACCGGAGTCCTGGTTGATGGATGGATGGCATGGGAGCTTAAGGCTTATCGCCTACTCCGCCCGCAACGCCTCCACGGGATTCACCCGTGCGGCCCGCCGGGCCGGCAGCCAGCAGGCCAGCACGCTCATCGCCGCCAGCACGAGCGGCACACCCAGGAAGATCACGGGGTCGAAGGGGCTTACGGCGTAAAGAAACGTCGCCAGCGTCCGCGTGATGCCGAGCGCCAGCAGCAGGCCGATCGCCACGCCGATGGCGGCCAGGGCCAGTCCCTCCCGGATCACCAGGCCGAGCAGATCCACCGTGGCCGCCCCCAGGGCCAGGCGGACGCCGAATTCGCGGATCCGTTGGCCGACCACGTAGGCCATGACGCCGTAAACCCCCATGGCCGCCAGGCCCAGCGCCACCAGGCCGAGGCAGCTCAGGATCCGCGAGGCCATCGCCGGGGCGATGAACGCGGCTTTGATGAATTCGGTCATCGGCAGGCTGGCCCAGACCTCGACCCGCGGGTCCAGCTTGTGGATTTCCCGCTGCACCGCGCCGGCGAGCGCCGCGGGATCGCCGGCCGTCCGGAGGCAGAGGCCGAGGTTGAGGTCCCACACGCCCTGCCGGTACGGAACGTAATAGAAACATTTGGGGGCTTCATTCACGTAGCGATACTTGCCGTCCTTCGCGACCCCGATGACCGTCATGTACCGCCAGGCATCCTTGAACTTGCGTCCGACGGGATCCTGGCCCGGCCAGAAGCGGCGGGCCATGGTCTGGTTGATGATGGCCACCCCGGGCGCCTGCTCGTCGTCGTGATCCGTGAAATCGCGGCCTTCGAGCAACGGGATCTTCATCACCGCGAAATAGTGCGGGGACACGATGCTGAACTGGAAGGTCGTATCGTCGCCGGGGCGGGGTTGGTGGCCGTCGACCGTGACGGTGTGCATCGGGCCGCCCTCGAACCCCAGCGGAAACCAACTGCTCAGCGCCACCGCCTGGACGCCGGGCAGGGCCGCCAGGCGCTCCTCCAAGTGGGCGTAGAAGATCTTGCCGGTCTTCTCGTTGTAGCCGTTCATGCCGATCCGGAGGCCGGCGACCAGCACATGATTCTGGTCGAATCCGAGATCGGCATGATACGCCCGTTGCGCGCTTTTGACGCAGAGTCCGGCCCCCACGAGGAGCACGAGCGCGAGGGCGATTTCGGAGATCACGAGCAGCCGGCGCAGGCGCTGATGCGCGCCCCCGGATCCGGATCCCCGCCCGCCCTCCTTCAACGCGGAATTGAGGTCGGGTTTCGAGGCCTGCAGGGCGGGCACGAGCCCGAAGAGCACGCCGGTCGCCATGCTGATGACAAGGGTGAACAGGAGGGTCGCGTGGTTGACGCTCACCGTGATGCCGACCGGCAGGTAGGTATGCGGCGTCCAGCTGCGCAGCAGGCTGACGGCCCAGTAGGCGACCAGCACGCCCACGAACCCCCCGGCGAGGGCGAGCAGCAGGCTCTCGGTGAGCAGCTGCCGCACGAGCCGGGCCCGCCCGGCGCCCAGGGCCAGCCGGACGGCGATCTCCTTCCGTCGATCGGCGGCCCGGGCCAGCAGGAGATTGGCGACATTCGCCGCGACGATCAGCAGCACGCCGACGCTCACCGCGAGCAGGATGGAAAGCGCCCGCGCAAAGATCGGCTGGGCGCCGTAGGGAGCCTGGACAAAGGTGAGGACCCGCAGGCGGATGAGCTTGTTGGTCGCCGGATACGCCTGCTCCAGCCGCGCGCCGAGCGTGTCGACCGCGACCTGCGCGCGGGCGAGGGAGACGCCGGGCTGAAGCCGGGCCTGCGTGTGGAGCCAGCGGTCGTCGCGGCGTTCGAGCGAGCCGAAGTTCGCCACCTCCTGGTGCATCGACACCGGCGCCCAGAAGTCGCAGACCAGCCCGCTCATCGTGCCGTGAAACGCGGCGGGCACCACGCCGACGATCGTGAAGGGATGCCGATTGAGCTCGACGCTCTGGCCGATGACCGCCGGGTCGCCGCCGAATCGGCGCCGCCAGAACGCCTCCCCGAGCACCAGGACGTTGTCGCCGCCGGGTTTCCGGTCCTCGTCCGGCAGGAAGGTGCGGCCGAGCAGGGGCCGGACCCCCAGGACCGAGAAGAAGTTCGCCGTGGCAATCTGGCCGTAGATCCACTCCGAACGGTCGCCCACGGTCAGGCACGCGGGCGTGACCTGCGAGCCGATCACGCCGGCGAAAGTGTCCTTCAACTCGCGGTAGTCCTTGAGGTCCGGCAGCGAGACCGTGTCCCACATCTCCTTGTCGTGCACGGTGGTGAGCACGACCATCCGGTCCTCCTGCTCGGTGCCGGGCAGGGGATGAAACAGGATGCTCTGGACCCAGCAGAAGACCGTGGTGGTCGCGCCGATCCCCAAGCCCAGGGAAAGCACCGCGACGAGAGTGAAACTGCGTGATTTGATGAGTTGCCTGACGGCGAACCGGAGGTCGGCGAGCATGGGAAGATTGGTGATTGCCTAGTGCCGAATGAGGATGGGGAGCGCGCTGTAAGCCTTAAGCACTAAGCGGTAAGCTTACAGGAGGTGCGGTTGAAGGAGGGATGGCATGGAAGCTTAAAGTTTACCGCCCATGGCTTGGGGCTCATTCGGCAATCGGAAATCGCCAGTCGGCAATCCGCTCACTCCGCCCGCAGGGCGTCGACCGGATTGACGCGGGTGGCCCTTCGCGCCGGCAGCCAGCAGGCGAACAGGGCGACGCCGACGAGGGTCAGCGCCACCCCGGCGAACACCAGCGGGTCGGTGCCGGCGACGCGGTAGAGCTGGCTGCGCAGGAGTTGCCCCGCGCCGAGCGCAGCGGCTCCGCCGATCGCCAGGCCCGACAGCACGAGCTTCATGCCGTCGCGCAGCACGAACCGGATCACCCGGCTGACATCCGCGCCGAGGGCGATGCGGATCCCGAGTTCGCGCGTCCGCTGGGCCACCGAATAGGCCATGACGCCGTAGATGCCGATGCACGCCAGGACCAGCGCGGTGCCGGCAAACAGACCGACCAACGTCAACACCACCCGGCTGACCTGCACGGTGTTGCCGACCGATTGTTCCAGCGTGCCCAGGTTGGCGATCGGCTGCTCCGGATCCACCGCCAGCACGGCGCGGCGCACGTCGGGGGCCAGCGTGAGCGGCGGCACCCGGGTCCGCACCACGAAACTGTTGTACCAGGGAAAATGCACCTGCGCGAAATAGACCTGGGGCGTGGGATCCACGCCGAGCGCAAACCGCCGCACGCTGCCCACCACGCCGACGATCTCCCAGGTGGCGTCCTTGAAATGCAGCAAACGTCCCAGCGGATTCTCCTCGCCGAACAGCCGGCGGGCCAGGACGTCGTTGACGAGCATCACTTTCGGCGCCTGCTGGTCATTGTCCGCCTCGGTGAGGAGCCGGCCGCGCAGCAGGGGGATGCCGAGGGTTTTGAAGAAATCGCCGGCCACCCCGTCGAAGCCCGCGTTGAAACGCGAATCGTTGCGGGTGTCGGGCTGGTCCTCCCGCGTGACCAGGTCGCCGTAGTAGAAGTTGCCGTTCATCGGCGTCGAGGACGCCACGCCGACGCTGGCCACCCCGGGGATCCGCGCAATCCGCGCGAGCACCTCCTGCACAAAGCGGACGCGATGGCCGGGTGTCGGGACCTTGGTGCCCGACTGGGAAATGTCGAACGTGAGGACATTTTCCGCGGTAAAGCCCAGGCCGGCGTTGAGGGTCCTGACGAAGCTGCGCAGGAGCAGGCCGGCGGAGACAAGCAGCACGACGGTCAGGGCCGTCTCGACGACGATGAGCAGCGACTGCGCCCGCCGGCGCGCGCCGGTGGTGGAGCCGCGCACGCCTTCCTTGAGGTGGACGTTCAGATCCGGCCGGGCAATGCTCAGGGCGGGAAAGAAGCCGAAAAGGAGGCCGGTGAGCAGGGTGGCTCCCAGGGCGAAAAGCAGCACGCGGCCGTCGATGCCGATCGTGAGACCCGGGATCGTCTGGACGCCGGTGAAGCTGACCAGCGGGGTCAGGGCGAGCCAGCCGAACAGCACGCCGGCGGCGCCGCCGGCCAGGGCCAGCAGCAGGCTTTCGGTCAGCAGTTGCCGGACGATGCGGCCCGCGGTGGCGCCGAGGGCGAGCCGCACCGCCATCTCTCCCTGGCGCGACGACGCCTTGGCCAGCAGGAGATTCGCGACATTGGCGCAGGCGATGAGCAGCACGACGCCGACGGCCGCCACCAGCGTCAGGATGTAGGGCCGGGCGTTGCCGAAGACGGCTTCATGCAGCGTCTGCACCGTCACGGTCCACGGCACCTTGAATTTGGGATAGGATGCGTTGAGGGCCTGTTTGGCGGCGGTGAGTTCGGCCGCGACCTGGGTCGGGGTGGCCCCGGGCTTGAGCCGGCCGATGACGGTGCAGACATAGTTGTAGTCGCGCGACTGTTTCCAGGCGTCGGCCCGGATCGTGGCCGGCGTCAGGTATTCGACGTTGGGGGCGAGCAGGGCCTGCGGTGGCAGCACGCCGATGATCGTGTAGCTCTCGCCGTCCAGCCGCAGCGGCCGGCCGATGACGGCGGGATCGCCCTGGAACCGCGTCTGCCACATGGAGTGCGAGATGACCGCCACGTGCCGGTCGCCGCCGGGCGCATCGTCGGCCGCGATGAAGCCGCGACCGAGGATCGGGTTGACGCGCAACACCCGGAGGTAGTCGGCGGACACCTGCAGGCCGGCGACGCGGACGGGATCGCCCTCGCCGGTGAGGTTCTGGTTGACGTTGTGCACCGCGGCGATCGCCTCGAGGCGGGTGGTGTGGTCCTGCCAGTCCATGAAGACTCCGCCGCAGGCGATGGCCCGGCCGCCGGTGTTCGGCGATTCCCAGACCTGCACGAGCCGGCCCGAGTCCGGGTAGGGCAGCGGCTTGAGCAGCAGGGCGTCGACCACGCTGAAGATGGCGGTGTTGGCGCCGATGCCGAGGGCGAGGGTGAGCACGGCGATCAGCACGAACCCGGGCGACTTGGCGAGCTGGCGCAGGGCGAACCTGAGGTCTTGCATGGCTGGAGGAATGGGATTCTGGGCCGGGGCCGGGGGCGGCTCAAGGCGCCAGGTCGCTGCCCGGGCCCGCCGGGGGACGACAGAAGCGGCTGGCGAGGACGCCATAAGCGGTGAATTCGAGCAGGCCGGCGGCAAACCACGCCGCCGCGACCGCCGCCGGAATCGGGTAGAGCAGGTATTGGTTCAGGTCGACCAGCAATCCGGCGAAGCAGCCGAACGCGATGCCATAGCGCGCGCCCTCCGCCCGGGAACCGGTGCGCGCCATCCGCGCATAACCGGCGAGGAAGAACGCGACGACTCCGGCGGTCAGGACGAGGCCGAGCCACCAATGCCCGGCGAAATCCGGCCGGCGGAGGAATTCAACCCGGGCATCCGTTCCGGCCAGCACCACGCCGTGGACCAGACCGTTCCAAGCCAGCGCGAAGCCGAAAAGGACAAGGCCGGCAAGCAGGCCGCGCTTCGTTTTCATGGGCGCTCCGACCGGGTGGCGTCCCCGAGAAACGCCTCGATTTCGCCGCGATAGATCTCCGGCCGATCCATCCAGATGAAATGACCGGCCGCGGGCACGCGGATCAGTTTCGCCCGGGGCATCGTCGTGGCGTATTCGTCGGCGATGTCGGCCGGCAGATAATCCGAGTCGCCGCGGAGGATCAGCACCGGAACGTCGCAGGAAGCGAGCCGCCGGCGGACGTCGCGGCGATGCGCCACGCCGTCCCAGGTCGTCATCAATCCCGCCCACCAACCCATGCCGGGAATGGCGAACTGCCGCGCCCGCAGGCGGGCCGGATCGTGAACGCAGGTGGGCAGGATCCGCTCCTGGACCCAGGCGCTCATCAGGGCGTCCATCTCCGCATCGCCGGCGAAGGCGTGGGCGGCGGCGATGTCTCCGCTCTGGAGCAACGAGTCGAGGCGCGCCCAACGGTCGAACCCCTCGCCGCGGGTCTCCCGGATCCAATGCAACATTTCGCGGGCGACCCGGGGTGAGCCGCAGGGGTAGATCTGCTGCTTCCGTTCCGCCGGTTCGAGGGCGCCGTGGGACTCGCCGATGAGAATCAAACGGTCGCACCCGATCGCGCGGCGGATGGCCTCCAGGTCGGCCAGGTGCCGTCCCATCGTGTAATCGCGCGGATCGGGGAGGCGGGCGGAGAGACCGCTCCCGATCTGATCGTAGAGATAGACGTCGAATCCCTGCCGGGCGAGGCGCTCGTACCAGGGGTGGGCGAAGGTGTAGGCATACACCTCGCAGGCACCCGGCCCGCCGTGGACGAAAACCACCGGCGGACGTCCGGACCCGCCGGTCGCGGGGACATGGACGTAAGCAATGCGCGAACCGGTCGGCAGCGACCAGTATTGCACCGGGACATTTCCGGCCACGCCCGCGGGATCCGGAGCCGTGGCCGCCACCAGCCCGGTGAGAGCCAGCGCCAGCGCGGCGGGCAGGCGGAGGGCGAGCCGAAGATGCACGGTGGTTAAGAGTGGCGAGGCGCGCGTAGCGGGTGGCGAGTAGATCTGAGGAAGGCAGGAAGGCGGAGTCGGCCGATGCTCACTGCTCGCCGCTCGCTGCCCGCTACTCATGGTCTATTCCTGGCACGGTGCCTCCCCGGGACCAACGCGTGTCGCGACCGCCTCCTGGCCGAAAAGGTTCAAGGCGAGCGCCGACGCCGGCTGGCCGGGCTCGCGGCGGAGGCGGCCGGAGAGGCCGAACAGCATCGGACAGGCGAACGAGCCGTCGGCTTGCACCGTCGCGAGCGCCGGCGGGTACGTGCAGTAGAGGACGGCCAGCCGTCCCTGCCGGACCTGCAGCGTAAACTCCTGGCCGTCCGGCGTCCGAAAGCGGCCCTCGGCGGCACGCAGGAGTTCCACCGGGGCGGTGTCCGGGGCGGGCGCCGCGGGACGGGTCCGGAAGGCGTACAGGCGGCGATCATCGCTGCCGACCAGCAGCAGGCCGTCCGCAGGCACGACGGAGGCGTAGATGGCGCCCTCGGCCACCTCGATGGAGCGTCCGAGCCCCGAGGCGAGATCGAGCGCATAGACGCGGAAGTCCTCGGCCCCGTAGAGCACGGTGTCACCCGCAACCGCCACCGAGCCCAGCACGCGCGCGCCGACCGCCGAACTCCAGACCGGCTCGCCCGTCTTCGCGTCCAGCGCCTCGATGCGGTGCGAGTCCGACCCGCCGATGATCACCTTGCCCGCCGCCACCGCGGGCGACGCCAGAATCCAGGACCCGGAGTGGATCCGCCGCCAGCGCCGTTCGCCGGTCCTGGCGTCCAGGGCGAGAATCGCGCCCGACCGGGAGCCGACATAGACCACGCCGTCTCCCACCGCCGGCGACGACTGCACCGCGTCGCCGGTCGCATGCTTCCAGCGCTCGGCGCCGCTCGCGGCATCGAGCGCGTAGACGTTCCCGTCGAAACTGCCGACGTAGACGGTGCCCTCGTCCACGGCGGGACTGGATCGCACCCGGCTCTTGGTAGCGTGTTTCCAGCGGAGCTGTCCGCTGGCCAGGTCCACGGCGTACACGCACCCGTCGCCGGCACCCACGTAGACGGTGTCGTCAACCACGGTCGGCGAGGACACCCACAGGTCAAAGGTGCGCGGATCCGGACCGAGCGGCCGGTCGGGACCCGTCGCGAAAGTCCAGACCTCGCTGCCATCCGCCAGCTGCAGCGCGCAGAGGCGGCCGTCGAAGGCCAGCACGAGCACGACGCCGCCGGCGATGGCCGGCGAAGAGGAAACGTCGCCGCCGAGGCGGCGCCGCCATGGCTCGGCCGCGGTGTTGACGTCGACGGCGTAGAGAAACCCGTCGTTGCTGCCAAAGACCACGGTGCCATCGGCCACGGCCGGCGTGGACCGCACGGCGCCACCGGTCTGGAGCC
>JBJKRD010000444.1:0-6266 GCA_046704925.1 Opitutaceae bacterium
CCGCCACCCCGCCGCGCGGATTCGTCGCGCACAACGTCAATTTCCCCTACCCCTGCCGACCCGACACGCCGGTGCGCCGCACAGTGCCCGCCCGCATGGTCATTCCGGGGCTGTTCGGCCCGGCGCAGGATGACGGCACTCACCGCTTCATCTTCCGGTTCGGCCAGGACGTATCGCCGCCCGATCCCCTGACCGACCATGCCGCGCTGGCCCAGGGCTGCATCAGCCATTCGATCCTCGACTATACGCAGCTCGGGCGGATCTGACGCCGGCTGCCGACCGCCGTCCCGACCGGGTCCCGGGGAGCCACCCCGACGCTTGTCGCGAAGGGCGCCTCCTGCCTGAATTCCGGGCGTTCCCCGGTCCGTCCCCCGCGGTCGGACTGATTCGCCCGTCACACCCCGTACCGTCCATTCACCCATGAACCCATCCCGTCCGTTCCGCCCGCACCTCTCGTTTCCGCTGCCGTACCGGCACGACCATCCGCCGGTACAGAATGTCAACCGGCTGTTTGACGAACAGATGTCCTTCGGTCAGCGGGCCGCCGATTTCGTCGCCGCCCGGATGGGCTCGTGGAATTTCATCATCATCCAGAGCATCCTGCTGGGCGCCTGGGTGGTGCTCAACGTGACCGCGTGGATGTATCATTGGGATCCCTATCCGTTCATCCTGATGAATCTCGCCCTCTCCATGCAGGCCGCCTACGCGGCCCCGGTGATCATGATGAGCCAGAACCGTCAGGCCGACCGCGACCGCCTCGAGGCCCGCAACGACTACGAGGTCAACATCAAGGCGGAAAACGAGGTGCGGGCCGTCCTCGACCACCTCGCCGCCCAGGATCAGGCGCTCGCCGAGATCCACGCGATCCTGGCCGGGCTCCGAGCGGGCGGGGCGGGTCCCGCTCCAACCGCGTGACCGCGCCAGGGAAAGGCCGGGGCCGCGCCCGCGGCTTCGGTACCGCGGACCGCCGCCCGCCCGGCGGCCCGCTCATCGAACCAGCGAAAAGCCCAGGCGGGCCGTGGACGATCTCTGGCGGTAATCGAGAAGGCTTTCGCCGTAGCCGTTGAAATACTGCAGGAGGACAAACGTGGCGAAGCCTCCGACCGGCGCCTGCAGCGGATAGGTCAGGTCGGCCTGAATGCTGCCCCGGTCCCAGTGACTGCCGATGCGCCCCGTCAGCGCCAGCGAGAGCCGGTTGTGGCGGGTGATCGTCAGGCTGAGTTCACTGTAGCCCCGGTATCGGGCCAGATCGGGATTGTCGCTCAGGCCGCCGACATAAAAGAACATCTTCGGAGCGACGACGAGCCACCATCCCGCGGGACGGCCAAAGCCCCACATCGGCCGCAAGTACACCGTGTTGGCGCTGCGTGAAAAATCCCCGGCCCGTCCGTTCGACTCGTGATGCACCGCCGTTTGATAGCCCAACCAATGGTATCCCCCGTGGGACTCGGCGCGTCCGCCCGGCGCCAAGGATTCGTACAGCAATTCGGGCATGTAGCTCGTGTCGTAGAACGGGCTGGATTGGGCGGTGATGTCCCACAGCGAGCGCTGGGTGTAGCCGAAGTACAGCCCGCGCAACGACGGGCGTGGCGGCGTGGCCGCGGCGCCATCGCCAAACAACAGATACTTGAAACTGAACTGGAACTTCGCCGCCGGTTTGTCCGGGCCGAAAAGGAAGTAGATTGGCTCGAGCGGCGAAAAATGTCCGGTGAACGCCCGCTGGAATTGTGCGATCATCGGAGCGCCCGACGACGCAGCCGCCACGACCGCGCCCGGCTTTGGCGCGGGCGGGCTCACGTCCAGCACGGCGCGGGCCGGTCCGGGATCACTGATCTCCAGCACCACCCGGCCCTGCGCCGCCGCCGGCATCGCGACCGTGTACGGATGGGACGTGAAGGTTCCGGGGGCGAGCGTCGTGGCCGCGGGCGTCGTCACCGACCGCAGCACCACGTCCCAGGTGCGATTCCCGGCCACCAGTCGGCCGCGGATGACCGCCGGCGGATCGATCGTCACCGGACCGGCGGTGGCGTTGAGGCGAACCAAGGTGACGGTCACCCGGGCCTCCGGAGCCACCGCCGCCAGCGGCGCGAGCAGGCTGACGCCGGCGTGCTGTCCGGCGGCCACCGCGGCCGTCGACCATAGGGCAACCGTGAGGATGAACCTTTGCATGGCTCGGACCATAGTTGGGGAAGGTGTCAATCCACCAGCGCTAACCTTGCTGGACCACGCCCGCGACCGGAGGTTCATCGGCCCGGTTTTCCGCCGACGGCGGCGGAATGTGCGCCCGCCTTTTGTCTTTCGCGGCAATCTCGCTATCGGTAAACGGCGGCCGGCGCGAAGGTGGCCGCACCCGCGACCGGCAACCCCGCATGATTCTTCAAGACTGGTGGTACACCACCCTGCTTTCGCACCGTTATGCCGCCTGCCCGCCGCTGGCCCAAGACCTCCGTTGCGACGTGCTGGTGATCGGCGGCGGCATGAGCGGGATCATGGCGGCGGCGGAATTCCTCGGCCAGGGACGGTCGGTGGTCCTGCTGGAAAAGAACATCCTTGGCGGCAGCTCGACCGGCCGCAGCGCCGGTTTTCTCACGCCAGACAGCGAGCTGGAGCTTTCGCAGCTCATGCGCCGCTATGGCACGGCCGGGGCGAAGGAATTGTGGGAGGTCCCCTGCCGCGGCATCGACCTCATCCTCGACCACGTGCGCCGGCACCGGCTGGAGTGCGATCTGATCCGCCAGGACAGCCTCTTCTTGGGCTTGGGCCGCGACGGTCGCGACGCGGTCGACGAGGAGGTGAAATCGCGGCAGACGCTCGGCTTCCCGTCCACCCGTTACACGGCCGAGGAGTTGCGGGCGGTGCTCCACGCGGAGGGCTACACCCCCGCCGTGCGCTACAGCGACACCTACGGCATTGACGCGCTCCAATATGCCCAGGGCATGAAGGAGGTGTTGCTGCAGGACGGCGTCCGCGTCTTCGAAAGCACCGAGGTCCGGGAAGTCAACGACCACACGGCCCGCACCCACGCCGGCAGCGTCACCGCCGACGCCATCATCGTCGCGATCGACAAGATGCCGCATGCCTTCAACCCGGTCGCCGACGAGGTGTTCCACGCCCAGACCTTCCTATCCATCAGCGAACCGCTGAGCGACGCCGAGGTGCGCGAGGTCTTCCCCGGCGACCGGTTCCAGTGCTGGGATTCGACGCTGGTGTATTCCTATTTCCGGCTCACCGGCGACCAGCGCCTGCTGCTCGGCGGCGGCAGCGCGCTGACGACGTTCCTGCGGCACGCCTACAACTCCCCCCGGGTGATCGAAGGGGTGATTGACCGCTTTCGCGCGCACTTCCCCGCCCTTCGGCGCCTGCGGTTCATCCAGTATTGGCCCGGCCTTATCGACACCACGCGGGACCTGCTGCCCGTCGTGGTGTGCCCCCCGGCCAGCCCCCATCTCCATTTCATCCTCGGGGTGGTCGGACTTCCCTGGGCATCGTTCAGCGGAAGCTTTGCCGCGCGCAACGTGCTGGGCACGGCGACCAAGGACGACCACCGGTATTACCGCTACTTTTCCGACCGGCGGCATTTCTTCCTCCCCACCGCGCTCGAGAAAGTGATCGGCAAACCGCTCCTCTTTTCGTTCAACAACGCCTGGGCAAAGTACCATCAGGTCGACCGCCGCAACCGGCTGCCGGAGCGGGTCGGCGATTTTTGAGTCCGGCGGATCGAACCCGGCGAATCGGCTCCGGCGCATTTGCATTGTGCCGCGGGTCGGCGCCGGCTTGGGTGAAGGCATGAAACGCCTGACGCTGCCGGGCACCGATCTCGCGGTGTCGCCTTTGTGCCTCGGCGGCGTCGCCTTCGGCAACACGGCCAACGAGCGGGAGACGTTCGCCCTGCTCGATCGCTTTGCCGAACTCGATGGCAATTTCCTCGACACCGCGCGGGTGTATTCCGACTGGGTGCCGGGCGAGCGACGGCGCAGCGAGCGCATTCTCGGCGACTGGCTGCACGCCCACGGCGGACGCGACCGCCTGGTCATCGCCACCAAGGGCGCGCACCCGTTTCTGGAGACAGCCCACGCTCCGCGCTCCTCCGCTGCCGAGATCGGCGACGACCTGGAGGGCAGCCTGCGCACTCTTCGCATTGAGGTGATCGACCTATACTGGCTGCACCGGGACGATCCGAACCGTCCGGTCGGGCATTTTGTTGACGTGCTCAACGGATTTCTCCGCCAGGGCAAAATCCGCGCCTTCGGCGCGTCGAACTGGACCGCGGCGCGAATCCGGGCCGCCAACCGCCACGCCGCGGCCACCGGTCAGCAGGGCTTCGTCGCCAACCAGCCGTTCTGGAGCCTGGGCTGCCAACAGGCGCGGCCCTCCAAAATCCCCGGCTTGGTCAAATTCGACGCCGAGGCCTGGCGGTTCCACCGGGACACCGGCTTGGCGGTCGTGCCCTACACGTCGCAGGCCAACGGCTTCTTCTCCAAGCTGGCGTTGCCCCCGGCCCAACGACCCGCGGACCTCGCCGGAAGCGATTTTCACACCCCGCCCAATTTGGCCGCCGCGGAAGTCGTCGCGCGCCTCGCGCGGGACCTGGGCGTGCAGCCCAGTGCCATCGTGCTCGCCTACCTCTGGTCGCGCCCGTTCCCGGTCGTTCCGATCATCGGTTGCCGCACCCCCGCGCAACTGGAGGACAGCGTCACCGCGCTGCCCGTCCGCCTGACGGCGGGGCAGTTGCAGGCGCTCGACGCCGCCGCCCCGTCGGGCCTGCCCGTCGACTAGTGGTTTTTCGGCTGGCGTCCGGCCTTCCGGATTCGGGATTCTGTGGCCGATGATCGAAGTCGAGAACCTCACCCGCGTCTTCCGCACCTACAAGAAGCAACCCGGCTTCTGGGGCGGCGTGAAGGGATTGTTCAAGCGCGAGTTCGAAGAGGTGCGCGCCGCCGATCACATCAGCTTCAAGATCGCCGAGGGTGAGTTCGTGGGCTTCCTCGGCCCCAACGGCGCCGGGAAGACCACCACCCTCAAGATGCTGTCCGGCCTCATCTATCCCACCTCGGGCCGCGCCCGGGTGGCCGGATTCGACCCGACGAAACGTGAAAACGCCTACCGGCGCATCTTCGCACTCGTGCTGGGCCAGAAGAACCAGTTATGGTGGGACCTGCCGGCGATGGAGTCGTTCCTGCTCCTGCGGCACATCTACGGTCTGGCCGTCGCACCATGGCGCAGTACGCTGGACGAGCTGGTCGAATTGCTCGCCGTCGGCCACAAGCTCAATGTCATGGTGCGCGAGCTTTCCCTCGGCGAACGCATGAAGATGGAGCTGATCGCCGCCCTGCTGCACCGCCCGCGCGTACTCTTCCTCGACGAACCCACGATCGGGCTGGACGTGGTGTCGCAGAAGGCGGTGCGCTCGTTCCTGCGCGACTATAACCGCCGCTACCGCACCACGATCCTCCTCACCAGCCACTATATGGCCGACATCAAGGAACTGTGCGAACGCGTCATCGTCATCCACCGGGGGCGCAAGATCCACGACGGCGACATCGACCGGCTCGACGCCACCGGCAGCCGCCGCAAGATCATCCGGGTCGTGCCGGCGGAAGAGGGCCCGCCGGGCGCCGCCTTCCTCGACCCATGGCTCCGGCGTTTCGGCACCGCGGCGGCCGGCGACCGCGGCGAGGTCGTCCTGCACGTGCCGACCGACGAGGCCGTCGGCGTCTCGCAACAGATCCTGGCCGCGGGGCCGGTGGCCGACATCACCATCGAGGACGTGCCGCTGGAGGATGTCATCGCCGAGTTGTTCGGGCGGCAGGGCTGACGGCCGCGCCCGGAGTCCGTCGTCGATGGAGTTGAGCTGCCGGCTCAAACCCTGCTAACCTGGGCCGTCCGGAAACCCATGGGGGCACGGGCCGCCGGTGAAACCGGCCGGCAGGCGGCTGATCACCGGCTTCCGTGGCCCCGGAAAGCTCATCATGAACTCCCATCGGACTTCCTATATGCTCGGCACGATCCTGTTGACCTGGCTCACCCCCCTTCCGGCCCCGGCCGGAGAACCGGAGGACGTGACGCGGTACTGCGCCATGCTGTACAGCAAGGACGACAATGAGCGTGAGGCGGCCGTTGCCGGCCTCGTGAAGATCGGGCGACCGGCCGTACCCGGCGTCATTGAGGCCATGCTCCATCAGGAGATTTATCTCGGCCGCGCCGGCGCCGCCGTGGCGCTCGGGCGGATCGGCGATTCCCGCGCCGTCAAACCTCTGGTCGCGGCC
>JBJKRD010000445.1:0-2749 GCA_046704925.1 Opitutaceae bacterium
GGATTGAGGACGGAGGAGTGCGATTGGGAAATGCCGAGTGCCAAATGGCGATTGGCGGAAGCCAGAAGCCAGAAGTCAGAGGTCAGAAGCCGGAAGCCGGAAGCCGGAGGCCAGAAGCCAGAAGGGGCGGAAAGCGGACCTAAAATGCGGGGGATTTCTCATTCGGCACTCGGCATTCGGCATTTTCGTCACTCTGCCCGCAGGGCGATGATCGGATCGACCCGCGTGGCGCGCAGCGCGGGGACGAGGGCGGCGACGAGCGCGGTGAGGGCGAGGACGGCGGGGGCCAGGGCAAGGATGACCGGATCGGTCGGGGCGATCTGGAACAAGAGGTGGGCGACGAGCCGGCTCAAGGCGAGGTACCCGGCCAGCCCGAGCCCGACGCCGGTCCCCACCAGCAGCGCCGCGCGGCGGAGAACCAGCGCCGCGATGTGCTCGCCCGTGGCTCCCAGCGCCAGCCGCACGCCGAACTCGCCCATGCGCAACGCGACAAAAAAGGACAGCACGCCGTAGACGCCGAGCACCGCGAGCAGCAGCGACACGCCGCTGAACAGCGCGAGCAGCAGCATGGGCGTCCGCCGGGGCTGCGCGACGTCGTCCATCCGCTGGTGCATGGTCCGCACGTCGAACACGGGCTGCGCGGGGTCCACCGCCTGCACCGCGGCGCGCAGCTCCCCCGCGAGCGCGGCCGGGTCACCCGCCGTCCGCACCACCAGCGCCAGGTTCCGGTCGGGCGCCTGGGCGTAGGGAAAATAGAGCGTCTCCTTCGTCACGTGCTGCTCGAGGTAGCGCACCTTGATCGGGGCCACGACGCCAACGATGCGCCAGAGGTCGGGACCGTGGTTCAACCCCGGGTTGAGATCGATTTCGTGGCCGAGCGGATCGCGCCCGCCCCAGTATCGCCGGGCGAGAATCTCGTCGATGACGACGACATGCGGCGACGCGGCCGTATCCGCGGCCTCGAGCCACCGGCCGCGGAGCAGGGTCAGTCCGAGGGCGCGTCGGTAGCCCGTGTCCACCGCCCGCACCTGCCCGTGCGGCGAGGCGGCACCGGGCGGAAGGTCGACCTCGGGCAGGGTGTACGACTCCTCGCTGTTGTGGCCGGTGAACGGCAGGACGGTGGTGATCCCCGCCGCCTGCACGCCGGGCAGGGCCCGCAGCCGGGCCAGCACCGCGTCATGGAACGCCGTCAGTTTCGCGGGCGTGTCGTATCTGGCCGCCGGCAGGGCCAGTTGCGCCGTGAGCACGCCGCCGGGGGTGAAGCCCGGATCCTGCGCCTCGATGCGGGCGAAGCTGCGGATCAGCAATCCGGCGGTGGTGAGGAGCATGACCGCGAGCGCGATCTCGCCGATCACCAGGCTGCCGCGGAGCCGCTGGGTGCGCCGGCCGGCGGTGCCGCGCGTGCCGCTCTCCCTGAGCACGCCGCCGGCGTCGCGACGCGAGACCGACCAGGCCGGGAGGGCGCCGAAAACGAGGCCGCTGAGCAGGGCGCACAGGAAGGTGAAGGCGACGACGGAGCCGTCGAGCCGGATGCCGTCGGCGCGCGGCAGCTGCGACAATCCGACCGAGCCGAGCAGGGAAACGCCCCAGCTGGCGGCCAACAGGCTCAGCGCGCCGCCCGCGAGAAACAGCACCACGCCCTCGGTGAGGAGCAGCCGCATCAGCCGCGCCCGTCCGGCGCCGAGGGCGACGCGGATGGCGAGCTCGCGTTCCCGGGCGACCGCGCGGGCCAACAGGAGACTGGCGACGTTGGCACACCCGATGAGCAGGGCCGCCGCGACGGCCGCCTGCACCAACCAGAGGATCGCCCGCACGTCGGCGACATTTCGCTCGAGGAAGCCGCCCACCCGGCCGGTGAAGCCGGTGGATTTCCAGTAGGTGGCGGGCCCGGGCAGGCGCGCCGCATTGCGCGCCAGGATCACCGCGAGGTCGGATTGCACCTCCGCCGGAGTCACCCCCGGTCGGAGGCGGGCGATCATGGTGGAGAACTCATGGCCGCGCTCGTTGTCCGAGCGTTCGGCGGCGGTGAAGACAAACGGCGCCCACAATTGGATCCGCGGGGAGGGGAAATAGAAAGCGCGCGGCATCACGCCGATGACTGTCAGGGGCCGGCCGTTCAAGCGGACGGTGTGGCCGACGATCCCCGGATCCGCGCCGAAGGCCGACCGCCACAGCCCGTCGCTCAGCACGACGGTGGCCGGCGCGCCCGGCTGTGCGTCAGCGTCCGTGAACACGCGCCCCAGGGCCGGCCGGGCTTCCAGGGTGGTGAAGAGCGACGGCGTCGCGCGCAGGCCCACCAGGCGTTGGGGCGATCCGTCGGTGACGAGGTTGAAATCCTCCCCGGTATAGAGGGCGCAGTCCGCGAACCCCTTCACCCCGGCCCGCCGGTCCAGGTAATCGGGAATCGACGCCCCCGCGTCTTCCAGACCGAGCCGGGGGTAGGAATTGTAGACGTAAACCAGGCGATCCGAGTGAGGCCAGGGGTACGGCTCGAGCAGGACCGCGTGCACCACGCTGAACACGGCGCTGTTGGCGCCGATGCAGAGCGCCAGGGTCAGCACGGCGACCGCGGTGAACACCGGGGTGCGGCTCAGGCTGCGGAGGGCATGGCGGAGATCGGAGAGCATGGTGCGGAATGCCGAATGGCGAATGCTGAATGCCGAATGGCGGAGGTCAGGAATCGGAAGACGGAGGGGCGGAAGTCAGAGGTCAGAAGCCAGAGAGCAGAGAGCAGAGATCAGAGAACAGA
>JBJKRD010000446.1:0-4134 GCA_046704925.1 Opitutaceae bacterium
CCCTGCCCCGACCTGATGCCCCGCGCCTCCGGCGTGCGGAGGACCTTGGACGCGGTCGCGCGGGGACGGGCTTCGTTTTGACCCCTGTCCGCCGATGAGCGACCTCGCCCCTCTTCCGCTGCTGGCGATCACCATGGGCGATCCCGCCGGCAGCGGGCCCGAGATCATCACCCGTGCCCTGGCCCGGCCGGAGGTGCGGCGCCTCTGCCGGCCGCTCGTGGTGGGCGACGCCGGCGTCCTGCAGCAGGCCCTGCGCTGCACCGGGGCCCCGCTGACGATCCGCGCGGTCGCGGCGGCGGCCGACGCCCGCTTTGCGCCGGACGGGCTCGATGTGCTCGATCTGCACAACGTGCCCCTGAAACGGCTGGTGCTTGGCCGCGTCGATCCGCTGGCCGGTGAGGCGGCGTTTGCCTGCGTCAAAAAGGCCGCCGAGCTCGCCCTCGCGGGCACCGCCGCCGGGATCGTCACCTCGGCCCTGAACAAGGCGGCGCTCAACCAGGCCGGCCATCATTACGACGGCCACACCGAAATCCTCGCCGAACTCTGCGGGGCGCCCGGGGCCACGATGATGCTCGTCGCCGACCGGCTGCGCGTGAGCCATGTATCCACCCACGTGTCCCTGCGGGCCGCCCTCGACCGGGTGCGCCCGGAACGCATTTTGCAGGTGCTCCGCCTCACCGAGGCGGCCGTGCGGCGGCTCGGCGTGGCCCGGCCGCGGCTCGCCGTGGCGGGCCTGAATCCCCACGCCGGCGAAGACGGCCTGTTCGGGGACGAGGAGGGCCGTTACATTGCGCCGGCCATCGCCGCCGCGCGGACCGCCGGTCTCGACGCCCGCGGTCCGTACGCCGGTGACACCGTGTTTTTCCGCACGCTGCAGGGCGAATTCGACGCCGCCGTGGCGATGTACCACGACCAGGGGCACGTGGCGGCCAAGATGCTCGGCGTCTGGCGCGGCGTGAATGTGACCCTCGGCCTGCCGATCATCCGCACGTCGGTCGAACATGGCACCGCCTTCGACCTGGCGGGCACCGGCCGGGCCGATTTCGGCAGCCTGGTCGAAGCCATCAAGCTGGCCGCCACGCTCGCCGGCGCCGGCCCGCCTTGAACCCGTCCGGGGCTTTCCCCGCACCGGCGTTGACGCCGCCCTATCGCCTTTTCGTCCGTCGACCGCGCCCTCCCACCCCATTTCACCTCTCCGATGGCTCACCTTCGCTGGCTCGATCTGCTGGTGATTCTCGCCTACCTCGCGGTGGTGGCCGGGATCGGCTGGCATTATGCCCGCCGCCAGGCCTCCACCGAGGATTACTTCGTGGCGCGCCGGGCCGTGCCCCACTGGGCCATGGCGTTTTCGTTTTTCGCCACCCTGATCAGCAGCATCACCTTCATCGCCTATCCCGGCTCGGCCTACGCCGGAAACTGGAACGAACTCGTGCCCGGCTTCATGGTCATCGGCGTCCTCGCGCTGGTCGGCCTGGTCGTGATCCCTTTCTTCCGCCACGCGGTCGGCATCAGCGCCTACGAATACTTCGGGCGGCGGTTCGGCTACGGCGCCCGCGCCTACAGCGCGCTCGGCTTTTCGCTCGGCCACTTCTCCAAGATGGGCTTCGTAGTTTACCTGCTGGCCCTGACCATCCACAGCATCACCGGCTGGAATCTGATCACGGTGGTGATTGTCTCCGGCCTGGTGACCATCTTCTACACGCTGCTGGGCGGACTCGAGGCGGTGATCTGGACGGAGGTGCTGCAGGGCGTGGTCATGTGGGTGGGGATCTTCGTCTGCCTTGCCTTCCTGTTCATCCTCACGCCCGGCGGCCCGGCCGCCGCCTTTCACCTGGCGTGGGCCAAGGGCAAGTTTGGCCTCGGGAGCTGGCGTTTCGACTTGGGGCCGAAGAACGTGTGGGTGATGTCCCTCTACGGCTTCTTCTGGTACCTGCAGAAATACACCGGCGACCAGACCATCGTGCAGCGTTACCTGGTGGCCCGGTCCGACCGCGACGCGCTCAAGGGCATCGCGATCGGCGCGCTGATGTGTGTGCCGGTCTGGACGCTCTTCATGCTGATCGGCACGCTGGTCTGGGCGTATTACCAGCTTTCCGGCGTGGCCCTGCCCGCGTTCGCCAGCCAGGCCGACACCGTGTTTCCCCACTTTCTGGCCACGGCGATCCCGCCGGGATTGGCGGGTCTGTTCATGGCCGCGCTCCTAGCGGCGGGCATGTCGACGCTGGCCTCCGACCTGAATTGCCTGGCCGCGGTGGGGGTGAAGGACGGCTTCGGCCGGCTGCGCCCGGCGGCCTCCGAGGGACAGAAGCTCGCGGTGGGCCGGCTCATCGTCGCGGTATGCGGCCTCGCCGCCGTCGGGATCGCCATCATCATCGCGCTGTCCGGCGAGCGGACCCTCCTCCTCTACTTCAAGGTGTCCTCGATCCTGACCGGGGGCATCGCCGGACTCTTTGTCCTCGCCTTCCTCAGCCCGCGTGCCAACCGGGGCGGGGCCTGGGCCGGCATCATCGCGTGCCTGCTGTTTACGGGCTGGGGCGTTTTGACCGACGGCAAGGAACGGATCTGGGACCTCGGCGCCTGGAATTCGCCGTTTTCGGCGATCATGGTCGGCGTGGTCGGCCATGTCGTGGTGCTCGCCGTCGGGTACGTCGCGAGCTGGTTCTTCCCCGCCCCCGGCGCGGACGCGCGGTCGCTGACGCTCTGGGGTTGGCTTGAACGCGATCGTGGCAAAGTTTCCTGAGTCCGCCTCCGTTACCATGCGCCTACCATTCCGGATCACCCCCCACCGCCGCGCGTCCGCGGCCCGATTCCGCCCCCTTCTCGTCCTCGCCGCCGGAGCGGTCGCGGCCGGGGCCGTCCTCCGCGCCGGGCCGCCCGTCGTCTACACCGGCACGGCGCGGGTCACGGCCACGGCCGACGGCGGCCTGCCGCCGGTGGTGGGGGTGCAGAACATCGAGGTCCTGCGCTCCAACCGCACGCATCCCGGGCTGGCCGACGGCCTGCCCGACACCTACCGCCACCAGCCCATGCTCGCGTGGTGGCGGGGGCGATTCTACCTCGAGTTCCTGAGCGGTCCGGTTGACGAGAGCCAGGCCCCCTGCCCGACTTCGCTCACCTCCTCCGCGGACGGTCTCCACTGGGAGCGCCCACAGGTGATCTACCCCGCCTTGCGGCTGCCGGACGGCACCGACACCTTCACCCTTCAGCGCTTGGGGTTCTATGTCGCGCCCAACGGCCGCCTCCTCGTCCTCGCGTTCCACGGCAAGGCGCCGCGGCCAAACGACGGCACCGGCATCGGCCGCGTGGTGCGGGAGATTCACGGCGACGGCACCCTCGGGCCGATCTACTTCATCTTCTACAACCGGAGCCAGGGGTGGAACGAAACGAACACGCCGTACCCGTCTTACCGCACCTCACCCGACGCGGCCTTCGTCGCCGCTTGCGACGCGCTCCTCGCCAACAAGCTCATGACTCAGCAGTGGTGGGAGGAAAGCCGGTTTGAGCCGGGCTTCTTTGCCACCACGGGCCGCGCCTTCTGCTTCTTCCACCGCAAGGACGGCGCGGTCGTCGGTCTGTGGAAGGACGCGCAAACCGCCCTGAGCACGGACGACGGGCGCACCTGGACCCGACCGCAATTCGGCGGAAACCTCCCGGTCAATGCCTCCAAGTACTGGGGGCAGCGGACGAGCGACGGGCGCTACGCCCTGTTTCTCAACCCGACCAATCGCCTCCGGTTCCCCCTCGCCGTCATGACCAGCGACGACGGCGTCTCCTTCAATCACCTGCTCGCGGTGCACGGTGAGGTACCCGCGCAGCGGTTCATCGGCGCCTTCAAGAATCTCGGTCCGCAGTACGTGCGCGGCATCGTCGAGGGCAACGGCACGCCGCCCGGCGGCGCGGTGTGGATCGCGTACAGCGTCAACAAGGAGGACATCTGGGTCAGCCGGGTGCCGGTGCCGATCCGCGGTCGGGTCGAGGGGGCGGTGCGCGACAACTTCGACGAGGATCCCGTGGGCAGCCTGCCGGCCGGCTGGAACGTCTACAGCCCGCTCTGGGCGCCGGTGCGGGTGGTCGACGCGGCCGCCCTGCCCGGGCTGCCCGCGCCCGCCGCCGCGGCCGGCCGGGCGCTCGAGC
>JBJKRD010000447.1:0-8099 GCA_046704925.1 Opitutaceae bacterium
GGCGTGGGCTGCTGGGTCGTGGACCGGCAGCCCGGATTCACGAACATGAGGAAAAAGGCGACGAGGTGGACGGCCACGACGATGCCAAGGATCTTGAGAATATTCATGGCGGGGACGGTGGGCTGGATTATGGGTCGAGGAGGGCGGAAATGGCTACTGAAAAGTGGCCGGCGCGGCCAAGTTGTTCACGAGTTTTTCGAACTGATCGCCGCGATCGGCAAAACCGCGGAACATGTCGAAGCTGGCGAAGCCGGGGCTGAGGACGACCTGATCGCCCGGGCGGGCCGTGGCGCCGGCGCCGCGCACCGCCTCGGCCAGCGAGCCGCACACCGTGTGCGGCACTGCCTGCATCGTGCAGAACGCAGCCAGCACGCCGCGGGTCTCGCCGATGAGCCAGGCATGCGCGACCCGGGGCGCGATGCGCCGGACGAAGCCGGCCAGATCGCCGCCCTTGGCCCGTCCGCCCGCGATCAGCTGCACGGGCCGCTCAAAGGTGGCCAGCGCGGCCTCGACCGCGTGGAAGTTGGTGGCCTTGGAGTCGTTCCAGAACCCGACCCCGGCCTGCTCCGCCACCCGCGCCAGTCGATGCCGGCCGAGCTTGAAGGTGCGGGCCGCCGCGTAGAGTTCCGCCTCCGGCCGGCCTTCATGGCGCCACCAGGCGCGGGCGAGCAGGAAATTCTCGCGCTGCGGGCCGGCGGCAAACACGGTGCCCGCGAGCGCCGGATCGGGCGCGACCCCTTCGGTGGCCACGGCGGCGGCCGGCAGGTCCCGCCCGAGGAGCCGGGCGAAACGCTCGACGCTGCTGCCCACGAACAGCCCGGCGGGTGTTGTTCGCTCCACCAGACTCCACTTGGCCTGGAAATACGCATCCATGCCGGGATGCCGCTCCAGGTGATCCTCGGCAAAGTTGGTCCACAGCGTCGCGTCGGCCTGGAAATACCGCAGGGTCTCGGCTTGGAAGGAACTCACCTCGCACACGGCGGTGGCGTCCGCGCCGGCGTCGGGGCGGACGGTGACGAGGCGGCAGAACGGGAACCCGATGTTGCCGATCGCGTAGGCGTCGTCGCCGGCCGTCACCAGCGCGTGGCACAGAAATTCCGTCAACGTCGTCTTGCCGTTGGTCCCGGTCACGGCGACCACCCGGCCCGGCCAGAAGCCGGCGGCCAGATCGAGTTCGCCGAGACACTGGCACCCGGCCGACCGGGCGGTCACGAGCCACGGGTGTTCCGCGGCGAACCCGGGGCTGACGACCACCAAGGGGCGCCGCCGCGCCGCGCGCGCCGTGAAGGCGTCGGCCGTCCCCACCCCGGGCTGCTCGTCGTAGACTTCGCTCCGCGCCCCGAGGGCCGCGAGCAGGCCGAGCACCGCCTGGCCGGACACGCCGCCGCCGAACACGGCGACCGGCCGGCGTAGCAGGGGCGCCAGGAAATCGGGCGGGACCAGGCTCATGCCCGCGTTATCAGGCCCGCGGGCCGGCGCCGTCAAGGAACGATGCCGGTGGGCAAAACGGGGGGAGGCGGCGGCGGGCGGCATGACGGGTTCCTAACGGAGTTTGAGGGTCCCCAGACCCGCGAGGGCGAACATGAGCGAGAGGATCCAGAACCGGAGCACCACCTTCGTCTCCGGCCAGCCGCGTTTTTGAAAATGGTGGTGGAGGGGCGCCATGAGGAACACGCGCCGGCCCGCGCCGAACCGGCGCCGGGTGTATTTGAACCAGCCGACCTGGATGATGACCGAGACCGCCTCCATGACGAACACGCCGCCGACGATCACGAGGGTGAGCGGCTGCTGCACCATGAACGCCAGCATCCCGAGGAGACCGCCGATGGCGAGCGAGCCGGTGTCGCCCATGAACACCTCCGCAGGGTAGGAATTGTACCACAGGAAGGCCATGCCGGCGCCCACCAGCGCCCCGCAGATGACGGCCAGCTCGCCCGTGCCCGGCACGTAACTGATCAGCAGGTAGTCCGCGATCCGCGTGTTGCTCGCCGCATAGGCCATCAGGCCGTACACCAGCGCCACCGAGATGGTGCAGCCGATCGCGAGGCCGTCGAGACCGTCGGTGAGGTTGATCGCGTTGCTGAAGCCCACCAGCCACAGGAACATCAGCACGAAAAGCAGGACCACGGGCATGCCGGCCAGCACCGGGTACTTCACGAACGGCACCCACAGCTCCCGGATCTTTTGCGCGCTCTCCGGGGCCCACACCAGCACCGCCAGCGCCACCACCGTGATCAGCGTCTGCCAGATGATCTTCTCCCCTGAGGAGATGCCGGCGTGACTCTTGCGCACCGCCTTGAGAAAGTCGTCGCGAAAGCCGACGGCGGTGAGCCCGGCGTAGACAAACATGCTCACGACCACCCAGACATTGGGCTGGGCCCAGAGAAACGTGCTGCCGAAGACCGCGAAGAAGATCAGCAGGCCGCCCATCGTCGGGGTGTTCTTCTTGTCGAAGCGGTGCGCGAGGTCGCCGGTGCGCCCGTCGTCGTAATGCTGGCCGACCTTGAGCGCCCGGAGCTGGGCGATGAGCCGGGGGCCGATGATGAAGCCGATGACGACCGCGGTCCCGGTGGCCATGAGCGTGCGAAACGTGATCGCCCGCAGGAGACGGAACGGGCCGAACCAATTCTCGAACTGGGCCAGGTAGCTCAGCATGGGACCGGCTCCGGCGGCGCCATCCGCGGCAGCGCCCGTTCCAGCTGATACCGGCGGCTTCCCTTGAGGAAGACGGCGCCGCGGAACCCGGCGAGAAAGGTCGCGACGGATTCGAGCCGGGTCACCACCTCGAGCTGCGCCGGCGCGTTGCCGGCCGCGAGCAGCCCGGCGCGCAGGGCGGCGGCCTGCTCGCCGATCACAAACAGACGGTCCTCCGGCCGCAGGCGGATCGTCCGCCCCAGGCGTTCGTGAAACTCCGCGGCCCGCGGGCCGAGCTCCTCCATGCAACCCAGCACGTAGGCCCGCGGCTGGCTTGGCGGCGCCAGCGCCTCGAAGTTCTCGAGGGCATCGGCCATCGAGATCGGGTTCGCATTGTAGCAATCGAGATAGAACATCCGGTCGCCTTCGTGCCGCACCTCGCCCCGCCACTTCGCCGGCTGCCACGCCGCCAGCCGGCGCTGGATCTCCTCCGGCGGCAAACCCAGCCAGAGCGCGGCGCAGATGGCCAGCACCGCGTTCTGCGCCATGCCGGCGGACACCCGCTGGAGGGTGAACACCAGCGGCGGCGGCGGCCCGTAGGCAATGGCGAGCGCGGTGGTGTCGGCCCGCTGCGTGATGGTGAAGAACACCCGGTCCCGCGGCGGCTGGGCCGGCCGCACGACGTCCGCGGGCTCGATCACCATCGTGCGGACGCTGAGATTGCGGAAGGAGTCGAATTGGAGGCAGGGCCGCGGGAACACGGCGATGCCGGTCGCGCGCACCGCGGCGGGCAGCGCGGCCTTCTCCTGCGCGACGCCGTCGAGGTCGCTCAGCTCGCGCAGGTGCGCCGGCGCCACCAGCGTGACGATCGCCAGATCGGGCTCGATCATCCCCGCCAGCGGGCGCATCTCCCCGGGGGCGCTGACGCCCGCCTCGACGACCGCGAAACGGTGCCGGGCGGGATCGAGGCGCGTCAGCGTGAGCGGCACCCCGATGTGGTTGTTGAGATTGGCCTCCGTCGCCAGGACCGCCGGCGAACCGCCCAGCAACAGCGCGAGGAGGTCCTTCGTCGAGGTCTTGCCCACGCTGCCGGTGATGCCGATCACGGGCCCGGCGAACAGACGCCGGTGTTCGCGGGCGATCAACTGGAAGGCGCCCAGCGGATCGGCCACCACCAACTGCGGCAGGGCCACGGTGGCATCGGCGCGGCCGACAATCGCGCCGACGGCGCCGGCGGCGTGGGCGGCGGGCAGAAAACTGTGCCCGTCCCGCCGGTCCGTCTTCAGGGCGACGAACACCTGCCCCGGCCGGAGGCTGCGGGTGTCGTGGCCGAAGCCGGTGACCGGCGCCGTCGGCACGGTGGTCCAGGTTCCGTGGGTCCAGGCGGCAAGACGTTCGGCGTTGAAAAGCGGCATGGCGTCCTTCCGGGGTCGGGTCATCCCTCCTTGATCTGCTTGACCGCGATCAGCTCGCGCACGACCTGGCGGTCGTCGAACGGGATGATCGTGTCGGCGAATTCCTGGTAGGACTCGTGCCCCTTGCCCGCGATCAGCAGGCAGTCGCCGGGCCGGGCGGCGTCGAGCGCGAGGCTGATGGCCCGGCGGCGGTCCTCGATGAACGTGATCTTGTCGGGCGCGGTGACGCCCTGCGTCATGTCGGCGAAGATCCGGGCCAGCGGCTCGCTGCGGGGATTGTCCGCGGTGGCCCAGGCGAAGTCGGCGCGTTCCTGCACCGCGCGCACCATCAGGGGGCGCTTGCTGCGATCCCGGTTGCCCCCGCAGCCGAACACCACCAGCAGGCGGCCCGGCGTGACCGCCCGGAGCATGCCCAGGGCGTTGCGCAGGGCGTCGTCGGTGTGGGCGTAGTCGACCAGCACGTTGAACGGCTGGTCCTCCTCGATGCGCTCCATGCGGCCGGCCACGCTGCGAAACGTGGCCAGCCGCGGCAGCAGGGCGGCGAGGTCCCGGCCCAGCGCGTGACAGGTGGCCAGCGCGGCGAGCAGATTGCTGACGTTGTAGCGGCCGATGAGCGGGCTCTCCACCGCCGCGGCTCCCCCCGGCCACACCAGGCGGAAGGTCGTGCGCCGGAACTCGAGGTTGACCTTCTCGGCCCGCACGTCGGCCGCGGGATCCTCCCCAAAGGTCACCCGGCGCAGGCCCGCCGGCAGGCCGGCCGCCAGCCGGCGACCGTAGGGATCGTCCAGGTTCACCACCGCGAGCTTCGGCGCGGCGCCCGTGCCGCCGGTGAACAGGCGCGACTTCACCTCGAAATAGGCCTCCAGCGACTTGTGGTAATCGAGGTGGTCGCGCGTCAGGTTGGTGAAGACGACGGCCTCGAACTGCAGCCCCAACACGCGCTTCTGGTCGATCCCGTGGGAGCTCACCTCCATCACCGCCTGCCGGCAGCCCGCGTCCCGCATCTGCGCCAGCATCCCGAAGATGTCGAGGGCCTCGGGGGTCGTCTTGTAGGAGGGCACCGTGCGGGCGCCGAGGTCGTAGTTGACCGTGCCGATGAGGCCGACGCGCCGGTCGCCGTTGAGCAGGTGCTTGAGCAGGTGGGTGACGGTGGTTTTGCCGTTCGTGCCGGTGACCCCCACCACGGCGAGATCGCGGTCGGGGGAGCGGTAATACCGCTGCGCCACCCGGGCGAGTGTGGCCCGCGCGTCGGCCACCTGGATGAACGTCACCCGCCCGTGCGGCAGGGTGACGGGCTTCTGCATCACCACCGCGTCCGCGCCGCGGTTGATGGCTTCGTCGACGAAGGCGGCGCCGTCCGTGCGCAGGCCGGGCAGGGCGAAGAACAGGTTGCCCGGCACGACGCGCCGGCTGTCCAGGGTGATGCCCGAGATCGGCCGGTCGAGGGGACCCTTTACGGCGAGGACCTCGTCGGCGGGAAAGTAATCCTGGAGTTTCGGTGCCATTTGAAAGATGCGTTGGCGGATCCGCCGGTCGTCGCGGGTCCGTCCCGGCGGGCGCGAACGGAAGGCGTGGATCAGCGCGTGATTCTGGGTGAGATAGGCGATCACCAGCGTCCTCCTTGCCCCGCGGGCGGCGGTTCCTGCAGGGCGACGCGGTTCAGGGGCAGGTCGGAGACCGGCTTGATGTCGAGGTATTGGATCAACTGTTCGCCGATGCGCTTGAACGCCGGCGCGGCCACCGTCGCACCCCAGGCGCGGCCCCCGGGGCAATGGGCGTCGGCGTCGTCCACGATCACCGAGACCACCACCCGCGGCCGGCTGGCCGGGAAGAAACCCACGAAGGAGGCGACGCTGTGATGGTCCGAATAGCGCCCGTCGATCACCTTCTGGCTCGTGCCGGTCTTGCCCGCCACCTGGTAGTGCGGAATCGCGGCTTGCGGCGCCGTGCCCTCGGGCGAGGCCACGGCCGTCAGCAGGCGCGCCATGGTCCGGGCCGTCTGTTCGGAGACGATTTGCCTCCGGGGCAGATCCTCGAAGTCGAACACGAGGTTGCCATTCTCGTCGCGCACCTGGCGGAAGAGCTGCGGCCGCTCCAGCACGCCGCCGCCGGCAATGGCGGCCATCGCGTAATGGATCTGCATGGGCGTGACCCCGACCGCCTGTCCCATCGGCATCCGCGTGATGGTCAAACCGTCCCAGTCCTTCGGCGGCGCCACCAGGCCGTCGACCACGCCGCCGAACGGAAAGCCCGTGCGCTGCCCGAAGCCGAACGCGCGCACATAGCTGTAGAAACGCTGGTCGCGGAGGAGCATGCCCAACTGCGCCGCGCCGCGGTTGCTCGAAAGGGCGACGAACTGCGCCACCGTGAGGGTCTGGTGCGGGTGGTCGTCGCGGGGCAGGTTCAAGGTGCGGCCCTTGTAGACCACGTCGTCCAGCCCGCAGTCGAAGGCGCTGTCCGGCGTGACCAGCCGGTCGTTGAGGGCCCCGCTCACGGCCACGATCTTGAACACCGAGCCGGGCTCATAGACGTCGGCCACGGCGCAATCGGTCAGATTCGCAAGCGGCGCCTTGTTGAATTCGTTCAGATTGAAGGTCGGAAAGTTGGCCAGACCCAGCAGGAAGCCGGTGCGCGCGTCGCTGACAATGATCGTGGCCCGCTCCGGCACGTAGGTCTGCGCGATGCGCTGCAGCTCGTCCTCGATGATGTGCTGGATGTTCATGTCGATCGACAGCATCACGTCGTAGCCGTCGACCGGCGGCACCTCGCGGGTCTGGAACTGCGCCAGCTCGCGGCGGCGGCCGTCGCGCTCCGTTTCGCGCCAACCGTTGTCGCCCCGCAGGTAGAAGTTCATGTACCGCTCCACCCCCGCGACCGGCACGCCGTCATGGTTGAGGTACCCGATCACGTGGGCCGCCATCGAATTGTACGGGTAGAACCGGCGGAACACCCGCGTGCCGTAGACACCGCGAACATCCAGCGCCCGCACCCGCGCATAGACGCTGTCCTCGATGCCGGACGCGAGAGGCACCCATTGCACGGGCTTCGGCTCGTCGTCGTCATCGCCCGGCGGCTCCACCACCCGCTTGGCCGCCGCCGCCCGGATGTCGGCGACCGTGACGCCGAGCAGCCGCGCCAGCTCGGGCCAGCGCGCCTCGTCCTCCACCCGCAGCATCTGCGGATCAAGGCCGACGTCCATCAGCGACCGGCTGGTGGCGAGAATCTCGCCGCGGGCGTCGAGGATGTTGCCGCGCCGGGCGTTTTCCACCACGAACGTGCGGCGGGCCTGTTCCACGTATTTCAGCAGCGCGGTGCGGTCGAGCACGTGCAGATCGACCAGGCGCGCCGTCAGGCCGCCGAAGCAGAGGAAGATGACTCCGGCGAGAACGACGATCCGGTAATTCGACGCAAAGCCCCTCGACATGGCGATCAGCGGGTGCCTCCCCGGCGCAGCGCGGCCGGCTGGACCTCAACGGTGTAGAGATCCTGGTTCCGGCGGGCGGCCAGCCACTGCTCGACGTCGCCGCGGACATACTCGCTCTGCTGCGGCTGCGGCTGCACCAGCCCGAGGCGCCATTGGGAGTTGAGGCGGATGAGGTTGTCGGTGCTCTGCGCGGCCGCGATCTCGGCGATGCAATCGTCCAGATTGCGCTGCACCTGGGCGAGCTGGGTCTGCAGACGCTGATTCCGGTTGGCGACCAGCGAAATCTCATGACGCAGCCAGACGGTGCCCAGGCCGATGGAGCCCGTGAACACGAGCATCACCAGGGTGTAGACGAGGATGTGATTGATGAAGGCGCTGGCGTCGGACTTTTGCATGACGCGATGAAATCGGCGGCGGACGGATCAGATGCGGCGGAGGGCCCGGAGCCGGGCCGAACGGCTGCGGGGATTGGCGGCGAGTTCAGGGGCGCGGGGCCCCACGGGCCGGCGGGTGAGCGGCGCGGCCAGGCGGATACGCAGTTGCTGCGGCGTGGCGTCCGCGGCGCTTTCCGGCTGGCCGCACCAGCGCCGGAAGACCCGCTTCACAATCCGGTCTTCGAGGGAGTG
>JBJKRD010000448.1:0-16885 GCA_046704925.1 Opitutaceae bacterium
CACCGTTCCGCGCCCTTGGTGGCCGGATCGAACTCGACCAGCACGCCCGACAGGCGCACGTCGTTCTCCGCGACGGGGCATTTGCGCGGCATCCCGTCGAGAAACCGCGCCACCACGGGTTCGATCGCCCGCCCCAGCACGCTGGCGTAGGGGCCGGTCATCCCGGCATCACACAGGAATGCCGTCCCCTTCGGCAGCACGCCGGCATCCGCCGTCGGCACGTGCGTATGGGTGCCGATGACCGCGAGCACCCGCCCGTCGAGGTACCAGCCCAGGGCCTGCTTCTCCGACGTCGCCTCGGCGTGGATCTCCACGATGACGCCGTCGGCCCGGCCCGCCAGTTTCGCCAGCATCCGGTCGCAGGCCAGAAACGGGCACTCGGACTTGAGCCCGAGGTATTGCCGCCCCAGCACGGTGAAGATCGCGAGGCGGAAGCCGTTCTTTTCCAGGATCACGTGGTCCCGACCGGGGCAGACCGCGGGCAGGTTGGCGGGCCGGCAGACCTTCTCCAATTGGGCGATCTCCTGCTCGAATCCCTTCTGGTCCCACAGATGGTCCCCCAGGGTCAGGGCATCAACCCCCCGGTCGAGCAACGGCACGGCGAGGGCCTTGGTCAGGCCGGCCCCGGCGGCGGCGTTTTCGCCATTGGCGACGGCAAAGTCGGCCCCCAGCTCACGGCGCAGCCACGGCAGGCGCTCGATGACAATGTCGCGACCCGGCCGGCCGACGATGTCTCCGATGAACAGGAATTTCAGCATGCCATGACCTTCGGAGTCCGGACGCCGCGCGTCGAGTGCCGAAAACGGCCCCGGCGTTCCCGGGTACTGCTTTTCGCGCGCGCCGCCACGGTCATTTGACAATTCCCCGGAGCCCGGTGAATTCCCGTCAGCCATGAGCACCGCGAACCACCGTCCCGTGCTCCCGGTGTGGCCCCATCGCCTGGTGGCCGCGCTGGGCGTGGGGCTGGTGCTGGTGCTCAGCGTGCTCGCCGCGAGTCCGCGCCTGCATGAGTGGCTGCATCCTGACGCCGACCAACCGGGCCACGTCTGCGCGATCACTCTGTTTCATCATGGGGTGGTCCGGGCGTCGGTGCCGGTCGTCCTCACCGCCGCAGCGGTGCGGTGGGTGACCCGGCGGGACGTGCTGCCGCCCGCGCCGGATTTGGTCGCACCCCGCTATCGGCTGATTCCCGGCAGGGCGCCGCCCGGGCGTTGAATTGATCCGCCCCCCACGCGGTGGACGCACCGGCCCGCCGCCTTCTCCGCAACCGGTCGACCCGACGGGTCGACGGTCCCTTCTGATCAATTCAAGCCGATCGCACCATGCGCATTCGCCCCTTTCTGCCCGCCCTCTGCCTGCTTGCCGCGGCCTCGCTGGCCGCTGATGACACCCCGCCCGCCGGGTCGCCCGATGAATCCAACCCGACGCCCATCGCGATGGACCCGCTGGTCGTGACCTCAACCCTGGACCAAGCCCGCGAAGACATCGTGCCCAACCTGGGCGCCTCCACGTTTGCCATCAGCACCGCGCAGATCGCACTGCAACCGCTCGGCACGAACGCCCCGTTCAGCCAGGTCGTGCTCCAAGCACCGGGCGTCGCCCAGGACTCGTCCGCGAACGGCGACCTGCACGTGCGCGGGGAACATGCCAACCTCCAATATCGCATCAACGACGTGCTCCTGCCCGAAGGCATCTCGGGCTTCGGCCTCGAACTCGATCCCCGGTTCGTCGGCATCATGCAGCTCATCACCGGCTCGCTGCCGGCCCAATACGGCTTCCGCACCGCCGGCGTCATCGACATCCACACCAAGAGCGGGGCATTCGCAAACGGCGGCGAGGTCGACCTGTTCGGCGGCAGCTACGACACCGCGAAAGCCAGCTTCGAGACCGGCGGCACCACCGGCAAGACCGGCTGCTTTGTCGACGGCAGCGTGAACCACAATGGCATCGGGATCGAGAACCCGACCGCCAGCGCCACGCCCATCCATGACGCCACGGACCAGTACCGGACTTTTGCCTACCTGTCGCGCGTCCTGAGCGGCTCCAGCCGGCTCAGCGTGATCGCCAGCGCTTCGACCAGCGATTTCCAGGTGCCGAACACCGCCGGCCTGCCCGCCGGCACCTCGCCCGACGGGGTTCCTTGGCTGCCCGGCGCCTTTGATTCGGCCGGGCTCAACGACCACCAGAACGAGGAGAACTATTTCGGCATCGTCGCCTATCAGCAATCGGCCGGCGCATTGAACCTCCAACTGGCCGGCTACGGCCGATACAGCCGCGCCCACTTCCTCCCCGATCCGCTCGGCGACCTGTTCTTCGACGGCGTCGCCAGCGACGTCAAACGGACGATCACCTCCGGCGGACTGCAGGGTGATGCGAGCTACCTGACCGACGGATCGCACACGGTACGCGGAGGCTTCATGGTGCTCTCCGAGCACCTGACCGCCGACACGGTCACGACGGTGTTTCCGGTCGACGCCGACGGCAACCCGACCGGGGCGCCCTTCCCAATCGCCGACGACAGCGCCGGCCACGCCCGGTTCCTGGGTCTCTACCTCCAAGATGAATGGAAGCTCACCCCCCGGCTGACCTTGAACTATGGCCTGCGGTACGACGTCTATTCGTCGTCATTTGACCGGGAACAGCAGGTCAGCCCGCGGGTTAACCTGATCTACCACGCCGCCGGCCACACCACCCTTCACGCCGGGTACGCCCGCTACTTCACCCCGCCGCCGCTGGAGAACATCTCGTCGGCCACGGTGGCGCTGTTCAACGGCACGTCCAACGCCTCCGCGGTCACCCGGAACGAACCGGTCCGGTCCGAACGCGCCGATTACTTTGACGCGGGCATCGCCCGCACGTTTTACCCGCGGTTGCACGTCGGTCTTGACGGCTACTACAAGACGGCGACCAACCAGCTCGATGACGGCCTGTTCGGCCAATCGTTGATCCTGTCGGCGTTCAACTACCGGCAGGGTCGGATCTACGGGGTCGAACTCACCACCTCGTACTCCGATGGCGGTCTGTCCGCCTATGCCAACCTTGCCCGTTCCGTCGCCCAGGGCAAGGGCTGGTCCTCGGCCCAGTTCCTGTTCGATCCCGCGGATCTGGCCTATGTTCGCGACCATTGGATCTATCTGGACCACGACCAGCAATGGTCCGCCTCGGCCGGCGCCAGCTACACCTGGCCGCACGTCCGGAGCTCGACGCGGGTTTACTTCGATCTGTTGTACGGCAGCGGCCTGCGCAAGGACGCGACCGACCGCCTCGGCAACACCATCCCCAACGGCGGAACCGTCCCGTCCTACGCCACGATCAACCTGGGCGCGGAACGGCGCTTCAAGTTGGGGGAAAGAATCGAAATCAAGGCGCGGCTCGATATCGTGAATCTGACCGATAAATCCTACGAACTGCGGGACGGCAGCGGCGTGGGCGTCAACGCCGCCCAATACGGGATGCGCCGCGGCTTCTTCGGTTCGCTCGGCGTCGCTTTTTGATCCGCCGCAACGGGGAGGCAGGGACGATCGGGAGAAAACTCAGAGGTCGAACCGCAGGCCCACGGTCAGCAGCCAGCGCGGCATGAGCTGCAGCCCGTTCACCCGCTGGTAGACGGGCACCTGGAGAAACGCGAACCCATGCCAGTGCGTGCCGATGTCGGCCGTCAGCCCCGGGCTCAGGTAAACCACCGAATCGCCGCTGTTGTCGTAATCCGAATTCGGCCCGGTTTCCCGGCCGTCCCAGCGCACGTTTATCTGCACCTGGGGTGTCACCGACCCGGTGTTCAGGAAACGCACCCCGCCGTTGAGGCTCAGGCTAGGCGCCGGCTTGAACCCGTCGCGGGATTGCAGCGGCTGGTCCACCAGCACCTGGGCGAAACATCCCAGGGTCACCCGGGGACGCAGGAAGATGGAGGCGCCCGCCAGCAGATCGGTCGTGCCGGTCCCGAGTTGCAGGCCCCGATCCAGCGGGGTTCCCGCGGCCGGTCCCGCGGCGAAGTTCTGGTCAATGCCTCCCGTGGGCAGCTTCAAACCGAACTGCAGCCCAAAGCTGCGCCGCAGCTTGAAGTTCTGGTAGCGCCCCAGCAACCGCACGTCGCCCAAGCCGCTGGCGTGGGACGTGGAGATGGCCGTGTCGCCGGGAGCGATCGTGCTGTGAAAACGGTCGTACCAAGGCATCTGCACGCTCAACGCCCAGGTGGCGTTTAACACATAATCCAGACCCAGCCACGTGTTGCGGTTCAACGTTCGCTGCTGGATTTCCTCTTCGTTGGGCCGGGAGAAGGACGAGCGATCCGCGGCGTGGATGCCCTCCCGCAACTGTGACTGGTCATAATACTCATAACGTACGTCCGCCTGCAGGCCGGGCAGGGCGCGGTAGCCCTGGCTGGCCCAGTCGGAACTGAGCGAGCAGCCACAGACGGAGCAGGCGGAGACGGGGGTGGAACCGAGCACGCCAGCGCCGCCCACCAGGGCCGGCAGAAGGAACCCGCGGACGGTCCGGGGACGAGGAAGAAAACGGAAAAGGAGAGTTGGCATGCGCAAAAAGCGGCCGGCGCAAACAAACGGCATCGGGATGCGACACGGCGGCGCCGGTTTGCGCGTTTGTGCGCGCGCGTCGCGTCCCAGGATCGATGACCGGTGGCCCGCCGCCAAACGGCGGCCGGCGCCTCAGCCGGTCAAACCAAACGAGCCGCCGCCGCGCGGGGCGGCGGCACCGGCACCGGGTCCCAGCGGGTCACGCCCGCCACCGGAGCGAGCCAGGCCTTTCCGCTGGATTCCAGCGGGGGAACGAACGCCTCCGACGGCACACAAAACAGCACCAGATTGACGGACGAATCCTCCGCCGCGGCCGGTCGCGGGTGCCGGGTGGCCGTCCGCGCCCTGCACACCGCCAGGCAGATCGCGCAGGGTTTGCCCGGGTCGAACGTCCGCGCCAGCGCCTGCTCCACCGGCATCGTTTCCACATACCCGGCGAACATCCGGCCCCAGGCAAACACCTGCACCACGTCCAGCAAGGCGCCATTGGCGCAAAACCAGGCCAGGACCAGACAGGTGATGCTCAGGCGGCGGGGCACGGCCGCAATATCGCGCCGGCGGACGTTTCCGCAAGGGGCCCCGCCCTTTGGTCTGCCGGCGGCGGGAAAGCTCCGGACCGCCCGCCCGGTCGCTCTGCGGCCCCATCATTCCGGAAATTGGGTTGAAATGTGCCGGCGAATGGCGCCGAGTAACCGGCAGCGATGGCTGACGAAACCGGACTCCCTCCCGGAGGCGAGGTTCTGCTGCTCGAGGACGACGCCCCCCTGCGCAAACGGCTCGCCGCCCACCTGCGCCACCTGGGCGCCGAGGTGACCGAAGCCGCGAATCTCGCGGAGGCCCGCCGCCTGTTGCGCGACCTGCGCTTCGAATTCGCCTTGATCGATCTTCACCTGCCCGACGGCGAGGCGCTCGACTTGCTGCGCGAACGCGCCTTTTCGGAGAACACCGGCGTGGTGGTCATGACGGCGTTCGGCGGCGTGCAGAAGGCGGTGGAGGCGATGCGGCTGGGCGCCGGCGACTACCTGGCGAAGCCGTTCGAGCCCGAGGAGCTGCCGCTGGCGTTCGCCCGCTGCCGCCACCACCGGAGCGCGGCCCGCCGCGAGGAGCACCGGTCCGCCCAGTCCGCCGAGGAGGCGGACCGCGTCTATTTCGGCCGGAGCCTCGCCGCGGTGCGCGAACGGTTGGAGTCGATTCTCGCCGCCGAGCGCCGCCTGGAGCGCCGTCTGCCGCCGGTCCTGATCGAGGGCGAAACCGGCACGGGCAAGACCGACGTCGCGCGCTGGCTGCATCGTCACGGACCGCGCGCCGCCGCGCCGTTCATCACCCTCAACTGCGCGGCCCTGCCCGAGACGCTCGCCGAATCCGAACTCTTCGGCCACGAACGGGGCGCCTTCACCGACGCCCGGCAGGCCCGCATCGGCCTGTTAGAGGGGGCCGACGGCGGCTCCCTGTTCCTCGACGAGATCGGGCTCCTGAACGCGGCCACGCAGGCCAAGCTGCTCACCGCCGTCGAAGAAGGCACCATCCGCCGGCTCGGCGGCACGCGGGAGATTGTCGTCGATGCGCACCTCATCGCCGCCAGCAACCAGCCGCTCGCGGACCTCGTCCGGCAGGGTGCCTTTCGCGAGGACCTCTACCACCGCCTGAATCTCCTGCGGGTGACGCTGCCGCCGTTGCGCGAACGCGGCACCGATATCCTGGAGCTCGCGCGGCACCTGCTGGCCGCTTTGGCCGCCCGGCATCGTCTGGGCGATCTGCAGATCACGCCGGAAGGCGAAGCCCGCCTGCTGGCGCAGCGCTGGCCGGGCAACGTGCGCGAACTGGCCAACGAGATCGAACGGGCGGTGATCTTCGGCGCCGGCCCGTCCCTGGATTTTTCGCACCTGGGCGGTGGCGCGCCCCCGTCGACCACCGGCTGGCGCAATCCGGCCTGGCGCCTCCCGGAAACCGGCTTCTCCATCGATCGCGTGATCGACGAGCTGGTCGCCGAGGCCCTGCGGGAGACGAAGGACAATGTTTCCGCGGCCGCCCGTCGCCTCGGCGTCACCCGCGAGTTCCTGCGCTATCGGCTGGGCAAAGGAAAACCGACGGACGCGTGATGGTCCGGAACGGTTGCGGGCAACCATTCCGCGGACCAAAAACCGCACATTTCGGTTATCTGCAACCAAACGCGGCTGGATCCGGATGAAGCGCGCCGGCCGAAGCCACTCGCTAACTAACTAAGTCTTAAAGACTCACGAAACCTGTTTCCCGGATGGCACGCTGCAAGCAAGCGGCAGATCTCCGGCATGAAGACGTGTCCAGCTTGTCTTCTCTGCGGGCTGTTCGTGGCGTCCCCGGCCTTGGCCGCGGATTGGTCGCTGACTGCCGGCTACGGGACGGCGCGCCTCAACGCAGGTCAGGCGGGCACGATTTCCCTCCTGACCCAGGACGTATCCGGCAGCGTCAACACGTCGCGGTTGTCCCTTGATTGCGCCTTGACCGCGAATGTCTGCATCGCGGCCGCGTATTTCGATTTCTCGTCGCTGACCACGATCCATCAGCTCGATCCCAACGGTCCGGAGACTCTCGTCGCGGTCCCCAACCGGTATCGGCGTCACGTGCGGGCATTGGCCTTCGGACCCAACTTGATCTGGCGGCCGGCCCAATATTGGTCGGTCAAGGCCGGCGTCGGCGCCGTCATTTCCGATTATCGCACCACCGCGACGGTGGCCGATACCGGTCAAAACAAATGGCGGTCAGACAGCAGCGGCAACCTGGGCTGGCTGGGTTCCGTTGAGGCCAGCTTGGATCTGACCCAAACGGTGTTGGCGGGCGTCGCCGTCCGCTACTTTGCGTTCAGACGGAAGATCGCCTCGTCGAGCGCACTGACCGCCCGGCAGGTCGATGTCTTTCTGACCGTGCATCTGTAGGCGGTCGGACCGCATGACTCGGGATTCTCCAGGGCTGGGATTGTCCGCTCCGGTGCCGGAATCCTCCCGCATTTCTGATTCCCCGCAGCCTTTTCTCCAAACCCCAGGCCCGCAAAGGGCCCCATCGGAGGCAAAACCATGAAGCCGCTCCGTATCCGCAAATGTTTAATTGCTCTGTCAGGCACCCTGGCCGCGCTGGCGCCATCGGTGGCCGCGCCCATCAACGACTCGTTCTCCGATGCCACGGCCATCACGGGCGTCACGGCCCGGATCACCGGCTCCAACTTCGACGCCACCAAGGAACCGGGCGAGCCCGATCACGCCGGGTCCGCGGGCGGACATTCCGTGTGGTGGAAGTGGACGGCGCCGGAAGCGGGCTTGGTGTCGGTCAGCACCGCCGGAACCGAATTCTATGCGCTCCTGGCCGTCTACACCGGCGGCAGCGTCACGGGTCTCGCCCCGATCGCTTCCGACTGCAACGGAGGCGCCAACTCCTCCAGCGTCACGCGCTTCACGGCCGAGGCCGGCACGACCTATTGGATCGCGGTGGACGGACGCGACGGGGCCACGGGCGCGATCACCCTGCTGCTCGATGCCGACGGCTACGATTTCACCACCCTGGCCGGGTCCATCGGTTACGGCACCCGGGACGGCGTGGGCGCGAACGCCCGATTCTCCAACCCGGACGCCCTCGCCGTCGACCGGCTGGGCAACCTCTATGTCGCCGACCGGGACAACCACACGGTCCGCCGGGTCAGCCCGGACGGAGTCGTGACGACTTTGGCGGGATCGGCCGGAACCTCCGGCAGCGCCGACGGCCTCGGCGCCGCGGCCCGATTCCTGCGCCCCGGCGGCATCACGGTCGACAGCGCGGGCAACGTTTTTGTCGCCGACACGGGCAACTTCACGATCCGCAAAGTCACGCCCGCCGGGAGCGTGACCACCATCGCCGGCCTTGCCGGTGCGTGGGGCGCCGAGGACGGGATCGGCGCCGCCGCCCGCTTCAGGTCCGTGCAGGCACTGGCCATTGACGGCGCCGACACGATTTTTGCCGCCGATACCACCAACAGCACGATCCGCAAGCTAACCTCCCTCGGCGTGGTCACCACCCTGGCCGGTTCGGCCGGGTCTTTTGGCAGCGAAGACGGAACCGGCACAGCGGCAAGGTTCCGCTTCCCCAACGGAGTGGCAATTGATGTCGGCGGCAACGTCTACGTCGCCGACACGCTCAACGAAACCATCCGCAGGATCACGCCCGGCGGCACGGTCACCACGGTGGCCGGCACCCCTGGCATCACCGGCCATGAGGACGGTGACGGTTCCGCCGCCGAATTCCATTACCCGTGGGGCGTGACCGTGGACCGCGCCGGCGACATCTGGGTGGCCGACTACGTCAATTGCACGATCCGCCGGATGACGTCGGACGGAACGGTGATCACGGTGGCGGGCTCCGCCCCGTCGACCGGCAGCGCCGACGGCAGCGGCTCCGCGGCCCGCTTTTTTTATCCGACCGCCGTTGCCGCGGACAGCTCCGGAAACGTGTATGTGACCGACAGCCTGAACAACACCGTCCGCCGGGTGGCACCGGGCGGCGCGGTCACCACCCTCGCCGGGCTGGCGGCCGGATGGCCGGGGCTTTTTTGGGCGACCTCGGCCGACGATGGCGATTTGCCGGCAGTCGAAAGCCAGACGACTGACTCCGCCACCAAGCTTCGCTTCCCCCAAGGCGTGGCCGTGGATGCCGCCGGCATCGTGTACGTGGCCGATACCTACCGGCAGGTGATCCGCAAGATCCCGGCCACCGGCGAGGTGACCACCCTGGCGGGCGCCGTCGATCAGGCCGGCAGCGCGGATGGCCTCGGCGACGGGGCCGGATTTTATGACCCGGCCCAGATTGCCGTTGATACGGCCGGCAACGTCTATGTCGCCGACTCTTGGAACCATTCGATCCGGATCGTCACGCCGGCGGGCCAGGTATCCACCATCGCCGGAGACACCGGCGGCCCCGGTGGAAGCAACGACGGCATCGGGACGGCCGCGCGTTTCTTCTACCCCGAGGGTGTGGCGGTGGATCGCGAGCGGAACGTCTTCGTCGCCGACTCCGGAAATCACACGATCCGCAAGGTCACGCCGGGCGGTGTCGTGTCCACGCTGGCGGGGCTCGCCGGCAGTTTCGGCAACGCCGACGGCGCCGGCACTGCGGCCCGTTTCTCCTGGCCACGGGGCATCGCCGTCGACGCGACCGGAAACCTCTACGTGGCCGATTCGCAAAACCATGTGATTCGCCAAATCACGGCCGCGGGCGTGGTGACCACGCTGGCCGGCTCCGCCGGAGTCGCCGGCGACAGCGACGGCCCCGCCGCGGAAGCGCGCTTCCGGTTTCCCAGCGGGGTCGCCCTGGACGACATCGGCAACGTCTACGTGACCGATTATGGCAATCAGACCATCAGACGAATCACCGCCGCCGGATGGGTGACCACGATCGGCGGCCGGCCCGGTTTTTTCGGAGGTGATGACGGTGTCGGCTCGGCTGCCCGGTTTTTCGGTCCGCGGGGGATTGCCGTGGACGACGCCGGCGACCTCTACATCGCCGATACCGAGAACCACGCGATACGTCGCGCCAGTCTGACCGGTGCCCTGGCCATCACCGCTCAGCCCCAGAGCCAGACCGTCACCGCGGGCGCGAATGTGACGTTCGCCGTCGGCGTGCGGTGCATGTCGCCGCCGACATTCCAATGGTACCGCAACGATGCGTCGATCGCCGGTGCCACCGCCGCCACGCTCACACTGACCAACGTCCAAACCGCCGACGCGGGAGGCTATCGTGTCAACTTGGTCCATGGATCCCAACGCCAGACGAGCGCTGCGGCGACCCTGACCGTCAATTCCGCAAGCAATGCCTCGCCGTCCGCGTCCGGCGGCGGATCAATCGCACCTTGGTTTTTGGCCGCGTTGGCGCTTTTGGGCCTCGGTCGGCGGACGGTATCGCCGGCAGCCCGTACCGGCCGCCCGCCGCAACCCCGATTTTGCGGCCGGCACAGTTCCGGGTAGGATTGTGAGTTGTCAGCCAAGGTGGGGCATGATTCGATCTGGCACCATCGGGCAGTTGGTTGTATTCGCCCAGCCGCCAGTTTCCCGAGTTTGGATGGCCGGTTGATTCCAACCAATCCGGCCCGAGTCACGTTCTGAAGATACCCAGCTTCCCAACGGAACCCGCCTCGCACCAACACCTTGACGCCGTATCCCTGAAGCTGGCACGCCATGAGCAAAAGGAGAGGCAGAATGCGAATCTCGACTCTTCAACCCATGAACACTCTTCGACATCTCACTTTGGCTTCGACGGTCGCGGGCCTTTTCTGTCTGGCCAGCGCCGTCCCGGCCAGCGCCTTCACGTGGGGCGGCAAGCTCGACATGACGGTCGTGGCCGAGCAGGAGAATCCCCAGGCTGCGCCCGCGACGCCCACGGCGGACCATCCCGCCTATTACGTCGCGTATGACGCCGGCTACATCGAGGCCGGCGATCCGATCGGAGGAGAAAAGCCGCCGGCGCCCGCCGCCGTTGCCGAGGCCCTGCATAGCGCGCTCGCCTCGCAACACTACCTGCCGGCCACCGCGACTTCGTCCCCTTCCCTGGTGTTGGTCTATCACTGGGGGCTGCTCAACCGCGACACCTACCAGATCCGGAACATCTTCCAGATTCAGCCCAACCTCCGCGCCCGCATCAGCCTCGTGTCGACGAAGAAATATGCCAAGCGGATCATCGAGGATCTCATGGACCGCCGCCAGCCGGTGTCGGTGCACATCCCGATCATCGACCCCACGGAGCAGGAGCTGCTGCAACTGGTCCACGACAACCGCTATTTTGTCATCGTCTCGGCCTTTGATTACGCCTCGGTGACCCAGGGCCGTGCCCGCCTGGTGTGGCGCGTGAAGCTGAGCACCCGCAGCGCCGGGGCGGCGATGCGCGAGGCGCTGCCGACCCTGCTCCGCGGCGGGGCTCCCTACTTCGGCCGCAACGTCGGCGAGACCGAGTATGTCTCCGAACCCCTGGTGCGTCCGGGCCAGGTCCACGTCGGCACGCCCCAGGTGGCCGAATACCTGCCGCCGCCCGAGGTCAAGCAGCAGGTCAACCAGCAATACCTCGACGGCCTGATGCACCACGAGCATGTGTGGTATTCCGGGGAAGTGACCAACGAGATCGGTCCGGACCGGGATTCGGTCGCCCCGACCGCCGATCCCGCCAGCGAATCCTTCCTGCCGCCCGGGCTGACCGCCCGGATCCACTCCTACGAACAGGAAAAGGCGTCGCTGCAGGAGGCCCTGGCCACCCGCCTCAAAGGCACGACCCCGGGGCCGGAGGCGAGCGCTGCCATCGACGCCTTCAACCGCGAAAACGCCAAGCGCATCGCCGCGTTGACCGCCGAGCGCAGAGCCATCCGGGATGAGCTGGCCCGGCTGGCCGCCGCGAATACCAACGCCGAGCACGGCAAGACGCTGCAGGCGCTGCAGCAGGAATTCGCCGCCGGCGTCCACGAATTGGAATCCGAAAACGGCCTCGCCACCGAATAGTCCCGCTTCCGGTCGCTGGCGGCCCGGGTCCCGGCCGTCCCGGCTCCGCCGCCCTCGCCCGCCCCCCTTCGCATGAACCCGCGGCTATCGCGCCTCGCCCTGCCGGTGCTGGCCGCCGGCGTGCTGCTCGTGGCGATCTTCGCGGCGCTGGTCCTGCGGCTGCGCACCGAATTGCGCGCGGAGATCCGGGAAAAGATCATCGACCGCGCCGCCGACGTGCTGCGGCCGGTGGCCCTCCGCCAGCTGGCCCAACGCGAAACCGCCCTGGCCGGCCGGCCGACCGGCCCGGCCGACCTGCTCGCGGCGGTCCTCGAAAGCGCCCAGCAGGAGGATATGATCGGGGTGGCGGTGTTCGATGAGCAAGGGCGCGTCCTGCGCGTGGCGCCCGAATCCATGCTCTTCATCGAGCTGCCGCTGGACGACTACCTGCAGTTGCTGAAGGGCGAATCGATCAGCCGCTATTATCCGGACCTTCCGCTGAACCGGTATTTCGCCGGCGCCGGCGGCACCCGCACGCCGGTGCTGGAGGTACTGCTCCCGCTGCACGGAAAGAACTCAGCCAAGATTCTCGGTTTTGCCCAATACTACATCGACGGCCGCTCGCTCGCCGTCGAACTGGCCTCGATCGACCGGCGGGTCAACCGGCAGACCGCGGTCACCCTCGGGATGGGCGCCCTGCTGATCGCCGTCGTCATCGGCGCCGCCTATTTCGTGCTCCGGCGCGCGCAACGGGTCGTCGCCGAACGCAACGAGCGGCTCGCGCGCGCCAACTTCGAGCTCGCCCTGGCCGCCAAAACCTCGGCCCTCGGCCAGATCACCTCCCATCTGCTCCATGGTCTCCAGGGGTCGGTGACCGGCCTGCGCGCGGCCGTCAACGGGCACGAGGCCGGGCCGCTCACGCCGGCCGACTGGCAGGCCGTGGCCAACTACACCGACCGGATGCAGACCATGATCCAGGAGACGGTCGCCCTGCTGAGCGACACCTCGTCCAACACGAAATACGAGCTCACGGGCCACGAGTTGGCGGAGATCGTGGGCCGGCGCGGCCGGCCGGCCGCCGAGAAGAAAGGGGTCGTGTTCACCGTCGAGGGCGGCTTTGAGCAGCCGCTCGACAGCCACCGCGGCAGCCTGCTGTGCCTGATCGCCAGCAACCTGGTGCAGAACGCCATCGATGCGACCCCCGCCGGGCGGCGGGTCGGCGTCGCCTTCCACAATGGCGGCGAGAATGTGACCGTCGCGGTCACCGACGAGGGCGCGGGCATCCCCGACGAGGTCCGGGAGCATCTTTTCGAGCCGGGCCGCAGCGGGCGTTCCGGCGGGTCGGGCCTCGGGCTGGCCATCAGCCGGCTGCTCGCGCGGCAGATCGACGCGACCCTGACGCTCGCCGCGACGGGCCCGGGCGGCACGACCTTCCGCCTGACCGTGCCGGTGGCCGTGCGGCAAGCCTGACCGCGCCCGCCCGGCGGGATGGCCAAACGCTCCCCGGCCTTCGCCGAGGCTACGGCCGGCAGGCGCATTCGGCTACGAGTGCGAATCGTCTCACGTGGTAGCCGAAGCCGGCAGGCTTTGGCTCGCTCTGCAGAGTCGAAGGCCCGGGGCCAAACGCTCACCGGCCTTCGTTCCCGCAGTCGCGGGACTACGGCCGGCAGGCGCGTACGGCTACGAGGGCGGACCGGCGGCGCCTTTTTTCCTTCAACCTGCGGGCCGCCGGACTACAACAGGTCCCATGGCTCAACTGGCGGATCTCGTCGCTTATTGCGACCGGCGCACGCGCCGCGCCGCGTTTCAGGACTTCCCCGGGGCCCTCAACGGCCTGCAGGTCGCCAACGACGGACGCGTGACCCGGATCGGCGCCGCGGTCGACGCCCGCCTCGATGCGTTCGCCCAGGCGGCGGCCGCGCACGTGGATTTCCTGATCGTGCATCACGGCCTGTTCTGGGCACCGCCGCGCCCGCTCACCGGGCCGGCCCACCGCCGGCTGGTCACCCTCGTTCGGGCCAACTGCGCCGTCTATTCCAGCCACCTGCCGCTCGACGCCCACCCGCAGATCGGGAACAACGCGCTGCTGGCGCGCCAGCTCGGCTTGAAGCGGGCGCGGTCCTTCCTCGAACACGAGGGCGAGGACATCGGCCTGATCGCCCGCGCCCACGGGCCGCGCTCCGCCCTGCACCGCCGCCTCACGGCCCTCTATCCGCGGGTCATCGCGATCGAATACGGCGCCGCCCGTCCGCGGGAAATCGCCTTTTGCAGCGGCAGCGGCAACAGCGCCGTGCCCGCCCTCGTCCCGGCCGGCGTCGACACGCTGGTGACGGGCGAGTTGCGCGAGGAGTGGTTCACCTATGCGCAGGAGCACCGCCTCAACCTCTACCTGTGCGGCCATTACGCCACCGAAGTGCACGGCGTGCAGGCCCTGGCCGCCGAACTGGCGCGGAGGTACCGGCTGCCCTGGGCGTTCCTCGCCACCGACAATCCGTTGTAGTCCTTTACAGGAGGACGCGGAGCGAACAGAGAGATTACCTCGCATGCGCCTCCCGTCTCCGCCTTCTCTGCGACCGCCCGTGAAAAAACACCGCCCGTCATGAAGAAGATCGCCGTCCTCAACGGCCCCAACCTCGACCGCCTCGGCAAACGTGAGCCGGAGATCTACGGCCGGGCCACGCTCCGGGACCTCGAGCGGCAGCTCCGGGCGGAGGCCCGGGCCCTCGGTGTCGCCCTGACATTCTTCCAGTCCAACCACGAGGGCGACCTGATCGACAAACTCGGCGAACTGGCCGACGGGCGCTGCGACGGCGTCATCATCAACCCCGGCGGGTTGTCGCACACCAGCGTCGCGCTCCGCGATGCGATCGCCGGCTCGGGGCTGCCGGCGATCGAGGTGCACATCTCCGACGTGCGCCGGCGCGAACCCTTCCGCCGGCGGCTGCTGACGGCCGGCGCGTGCCGGGAAATGATTTCCGGCCGGGGCCTGGCGGGATATGCGGTGGCGCTCCGCCGCCTGGTCGCCTGAGCGATGGCCGAGACCCTGCCCAATTTCGCCGAACCCCGCTGGTTCGCCTGTCACACCAAGCCCCGCTGCGAAAAGAAGTTCGCCGCCCTCCTCGCGCTGGAGGATTTCGCCCACTACCTGGCCCTGGTGCCCAGCGTGCGCCGCTACCGGGACCAGACCAAGCGGTTCACCAAGCCGTTGTTTCCCGGCTACGTGTTCGCCGAGATCCCGCCGGCGCGGAAGGACCGGGTCTACCAGCAGGACCTGCTGGTGCGCGCGCTCTGGGTCGAGGATCAGGCGCGGTTGCTGCGCCAGTTGGACGACGTCCGGGCCGTGCTGGCCTCGGGCCTCGAATTGAGCCTGCATCCGCTCCTGCGCAAAGGCACGCATGTACGGGTCGCCGGCGGTCCGCTGCACGGCCTCGAGGGCGTGGTGGACGACCCGGCGAATCCGCGCGGGGTGGTCATCGCCGTCGACGTGTTGCAGCAGGGCCTGCTGGTGCGCCTGCCGATGGCCAACCTGCAGATCCTGCCCTGAGGCGCCTCCGGGCGGCTCCCCGTTCAGGCGCCCGGCCGCCAGAGCGTCCAACCCCACGCCGCGGCGTGGAGCACGCCGCAGGTCACCAGGGCCGCCGCCACATCGTCGGCCACGACACCCCAGCCCGCCGGCAGATCCTGCAGGCGGCGGATGCCAAACGGTTTGGTGATGTCGAAGAGCCGGAACAGGGCAAAGCCCGCCAGAAAGATCACCCAGCCCTGCTGGTGGACCGTGGCCAGCAACCCCCGCCAGCCGAGAAAACAGAGCGGCATGACCATGAACTCGTCCAGGATCACCTCGGCCGGATCGCGGCGGCCGAGACGGAACTCCGCCTCGCCGCACAGCGCCACCGCCAGGTAGAGGCCCGGCAGGCTGAACACCAGGGTCCAGAACGCCGACCACGGCCAGAAGCCGAGCGGCCAGAAGAACACCGTGAAATACAGCAGGCCGGCCGCCGCGCCCCAGGTGCCCGGCGCGCGCCGCCGGCGACCCAGCGGTCCGAGCGTCGCCATGGGCAGCACCAAGGTCGACGGCAGGAACCGCGGCCAGATCGGTTGCGTGAGCTTCATGCCGCCGGCAGGTCGAACAGCACGTGCCGGTACTTCCGGTAGTAACTCCACATGGATGACAGCATGAACCACATCGAGAGGAAGAACAGGCCGACGCCGATCCAGTGCACGAGGCGGGTCGCGCCGCCGAGCGGAAACGGCGCCACCGGGGCGAGGTCGCGGGCAAACATCGGCTCGGCCAGGAGGAAGCCCAGCGCGGTCATCTGGATGATCGTCTTCACCTTGCCGCCCCGCTCCGCGGCCATCACCACGCCGCGCGCCGCCGCCATCATCCGCAGCCCGGAGACCATGAATTCCCGGGTCAGCACCAGGAGGATCATCAGGATCACCACCACGCCGGGCAGCTGGAGGTACCCGAGATCGAGCACCGCCACCAGGATGCCTATGACCAGAACCTTGTCGGTGATCGCGTCCATGAACTTGCCAAAATCCGACACCGTGTTGCGTTCGCGGGCCAGCTTCCCGTCCAGCCAGTCGGTGATCGCCGCCGCAACGAACAGCCAGAACGCCAGCGTCGCCGCCCACGGCCAGGTGCCGAACATCAGCACGACGATGACGAAGGTCAGCGGCATGCGCACCAGGGTCAGCGCGTTGGGCAGATTCATCGGAGTGTTGACGGCGCAAGGTATGCACCGGTCCGGCCGGGCCACGCAAGGTTGGAGATGCCCCGGGGCGGCGGCCCCGGCCGCGCCATCCCCGCTTGCCCTGCGCACGGCGGTGGGCCATAAAATCGGCCTCCCGCGCGGGCCGGCGGCCGCGGTGCAGCGGGCGCGAGCCAGA
>JBJKRD010000449.1:0-14486 GCA_046704925.1 Opitutaceae bacterium
TCGGCGAGCGGGCTCCGCTTCGGCCCCGGGGGGCCGGTGATCCAGCGGCTCAAGCTGAATCTTTATCGGTAGCGCCCGGCCGGCCGCGGATTGCTGATCGCGGTGCGACGCGGGGCGCCGGCCGGCGCGCGGCGGGCAGAATGCAAGCTGCCGGCGCGATTGCGACGCCCGCGTTTGACTCACCCTGCGTCGCGTGTTGCTTCGCGCGGCATGAACAAGGCGATTCGGGCAGGCCTGATGACATTGGGTGCGCTGGCGGCAGCCGTGGGGCTGCGGGCGGATCTCGTTGAAACCAGCGGCGGGGCCCGCCTCGTCGGACACCTCACGAAGATCGCGGACGGAAAGGTGTACCTGGAAACCGGGTATGCCGGACCGATCGTCGTTGATCAGGCGCAGGTCGTGCGCATCTCGACGGACGGCCCGGTGGCCGTCGGGCTGGCGGGGGGAAAGCGGTACGACGGCCGCCTGGCCGGCGCGGGCGATTCCGAGCAGATCGCCACGCCGACGGGCCTTGTGACCACCAAGGTGGCGGAGATCGCGGCGACCTGGACCGCGGGCGCGGTCGACCCCCGGACGCTCCAGCCCCGGTACCACTGGACCTACGAAGCTTCGGTCAACGTGACCGGCAAGAGCGGCAATCACAGCCAGTTCGGTTCGGCTTACGGCGTGACTGCCACGCTGAAGCGCGCCCGGGATTCCCTGACCCTTTCGAGCGCCTATGACCGCCAGGTGACCGACGGCGTGAAATCCGCGGATCAATTCAAGGGCGGGGTCGATTATTCCGACAACTATGGCGACCGGAGTTCCTGGTATGCCCGCGACGAAGGCGGATTCGACCGCATCAAGGAACTGACGCTCTACGACACCGCGGCCGTCGGCGCCGGCTACGATCTGGTCAAAAGGGCGCGGCAGACCCTCACGGTGCGCGCCGGACTGGCCTACCGGTACGACCATTTCAGCGTCCCGACGGCACCCAACGTGGCCTCGGCCGGCCTGGACCTCGGGCTCAAGCACTCGGTGCGATTCGCCAATGCGATCCTGACGACGACCGTGGCGGTCGTGCCGGCGTTCGACAACCTCCGCGACGTGCTCATCACCCACGAGACGGATTTCGACGTTCCGCTGGCCAAATCCACCTGGAAACTCCGGCTGGGACTCGCGGACAACTTCGTCGGCCGGCCGCCGCCCGGGATCAAGGAACTCGACACCACCTATTTTGGCAGCTTGGTCTGGGATTTTCAGCCTCTCAAGCTGGTGCGTTTTGTCCCGCGGCACCTGCGATGGTGGCAGAAGTAGGCGGCGCGGGCCGCCGCCCACCGTCGGCCGGACGAATGGGTCCGCCGGAGCCGCACCGGCGCGGCACCGGGCACATCGGCAACCGGCGGCAGGCGCGGGAAAAACGACCTCCGGGACTGGCCGGGGCGGGTGCGACGGATAAGCTCGGGGATGCGCATCTTGATCGTGGGTGTCGGCGCGCTCGGTGGAACGATCGCCACCCGGGCAATCCGGGCCGGGATGCCCGTCTGCCTGGCCACCCGCACATCCGAGTCGGCCGCGGCGTTGCGAGCTGTGGGGTTGCGGGTTTCAGGGATCGGAGGTCCGGCCACCGCCGCCGCCGAGCAGGTGGCCGCGATTGATGAGTATGCGCGAGCGGACCCGTTTGACCTGGTAGTCCTGGCCACAAAGGCGCACGACGCCCTGGCGGTGGCCCCTTTCGCTGCCGGGTTGCTGGCGCCCGGGGGTTCGCTGCTGCCCATTCAGAACGGTGGCGTGTCGGGAATTCTTGCCGACCGCTTGGGGAGAGCTGTCGTGCTGGGCGGTTTGTCCAATCTTGGAGCGACCATGGTCAGGCCGGGGGCTTACGAACAGCGGAACGCCGGTCACCTGTTGATCGGGGAATTGGCCGGCGGAACAAGCGCGCGCGCGGCCGGCATCGCCGGAGCCCTGGGCCGGGCGGTGGAGACCCGGGTGACGCCGAACATGGAAGGGGCCGTCTGGGCCAAGCTGCTGCTCAACTGCTCGGTGACGACGATCGGCGCGGTCGCCGGCCAGACGATGCGGCAATACCTGCGGGCGCCCGCGGGCCGGGATCTGTTCACGCGGGTTTACGCGGAAACCCTGGCGGTGGCACTGGCCGGCGGGGTGCGACCGGAAAAGATGATCGTCGAACCGCAGCCGCCGGGCTGGCCAGATCCGGACTGGCAGGATGGGGGCGCTGAAACCTGGATCGGGCAGATCTTGGCGGCCTACGGCGACCTCAAGCCATCGATGCTCCAGGACTTCGAGCGGCGCCGGCGGACGGAAGTCGACTTCATCAATGGCTATGTCGCGGAGCGGGGAAGCCAACTCGGCCAGCCGACCGAGCTGAATGCGGCGATCGTGCGCCTGGTGCACCGGATTGAGGAGAGGCAGATCCGGCCGGATCCGGCACGAATCGATGAGCTTGTGCAAGCGGACCGGACGGCGGGACGCCGTTGAGGGGAAACCCGACCGCGGCGTCGCCGGTGCGAGCGAACGACGACCAAGGATTCATCCTGCCGATCAGTCGTTCCCCGGACTGACCAAACCTGGAAATCGTCTGAGGCGATCGCTGGAAACGTCGAGGGCGGCCGGCAAAATGCCGCCGCCCTCCGAATGCAGGCCGCGATACCCTACATGGCCCGACGGTTCTTGCCGGTCAGGCGTTTTCCCGCGAGAAGGGCGAGCAGGCCCGCCCCCAAGAGGCCGATCGTGGCGCCACCATCCGGAACCTTCCGGTCTTCCGTCCAGATCTGCAGCTTTACGCAACTGTCATAGTAGTGGCAGTTCGGGTCGAAACCGAGGCCCAAACGAGTCGTGGTGCCGTAATCAGCGGCGAGAAATCCGCTCAGGACGGCCAGGTTGTCCGGCGTAAAGTTGATCACCAGATCGAAGGAGGGATCGCTGGGCGTGTCGGGATCGCTCCACGTACCGGGGTTGCCGGAAGTGTTGTACGTTCCGGTATAAACCAGGAGCGAACCGGGGGTCGCCGCACCATAGTGCAGGTGCGAAGACGCCGAATTGAAATAGTCCGAGCCGTACACGGTATCGTAGGTGGACGGACTCCCGTTGTAGGTGTAGGAACGAATGCCGGAATACAGGCCGTTGAGGATATTGACGTAGAGCACGTCCTTCGGTTCGACCCGCCAGTCGTCGAGATTCGTAATCGTCAGCGTTGCGGCGCTCACGACCTGTCCCGAATGAAGGGCGGTCTGGAGATTGGTGAAGGTGGTGCCGCCCAAAGCCCAGGTGTAGGCTGTTCCGTGGGCCAGGCTGCCCAATGAACTGGTGGAAAACGTGAAGGCGTTGGCCAGCCCTGTCAAAGGGAGGGCGCCAAGGAGCGCGGCGAAGGTAATGAATCGGCGGGTAGTCATATCGGGTAGAGACATTCGTATGCCTCAGTTGTGCCAGTCGCCGTAGAAAATTCATTACCTACGAGACAATAATCTATTCCGTATTTTCTGCGTTCTTGGGTGCCGCGTGGGAAACCCGTCCAGGCGTAATGAGATTTTACATTTCTTACGATATTTTGATCGCTCAATGTATAATCCATTACATTGCAAATAGATGTTGCGCCGAACTGAAGTGTAAGGTTTTCCGGCGTTTTCGCTGGGCGTACGTGTTTAGAATGCAAGAACTTGAACGGATTCGGTGGATCCGTCCGGATGGGCCCGCCGGTTTCCAGCCTTCATGAAAGCCGACGGCACCGGTCAAGCACCCCCGGCTATGCCCGACGGAGGCGGCCGGCGATGACGGAGAATTTCCCTTTCGACCGGAAAACGATTGGGCTTCGCGGCCTAGATCCAGCCGCGGCGAGTGCCACGGCCGCCGCCTTCGGGCCGTCCCCGGAAATGGGTTTGGCGGGTCACGATTAGGACTTACCCCGTGCCAGGGCCAAGACCCGTTGATCAGCGCCGTCCTGCCAGGTGAAATGGAGCGTTCGGCTCATCCGGTCGAGGATCCCGGGCTGCTGACAGGCCGCGATGACCAACATGCTGGCGAGGATGCGGCAGCCATAGCTCTGCGCACCCAGCACGCTCAGATTCGCGACGCAACCGGGCAACAAATCCCTGAAGTCGCCGGCCTGGGAGAGGAGGGTTTTGAACGCCGCCAGTGCGCCGGTGGAGACAGCGTCCCTCAGATTCTCAGCCGACGCGTCTTCCACCGTCCTTTGGGCGGTCCATGGTACCTGGCCCGCCGACTCCGAAGCCAAGGCACCCGGGCTCAGCTTGCCGTAAAGTTCCTCGCGGCACAACCGGGCGATCACGTCCCCCGAGACATCCTCCGTGGCCAGAAAGGTCGCGAAGACCCCGGCGTAGATACTGGTGCGCTGCGTGACGTTGACGCGCTCCGGACAAAGGTCGCAGCAGGGCAGGGCGCGTGCCATCGCGCGAGGTGCGACCTTTCCGAGATAGTCCGGGCCGGCAAGGATCGGCAGCAAAAGGCGAAGCGCCGCGTCGGGGACCGTCAACGCGACCAACCCGTCTCCAGTCTTGTCGGTCGGAAGACCCGCAGCGACCAGACGGCTCCTTGCCTGGCCCGAATCGTCGGTGTCGAACAGGTCGAAGAGGACGCCGAGGTCGGCGGCCTCGTTCAGCATCGCGCCGAACCCGACGTTCGTCCACGCGAACCCGATCGATAAGCCAAGACGGAAATCCGGGAAGGACGGCGCCGGAAGCGGCGCCGGGGTGGCCGCATCGAGCTCCACGTAATTCTTCTGCGACCGGCCGAACCAGGTGGATTCGTACGCCCGCTTTCCCAGGAACGAGAACTGGCGCAGCAGGCCGCCGTCGCCGGCCTCGGTGTCCTGCTCGACGAACCTGACCCGCAGGGAGTCCCAGCTCTTGAGAAAAGTGTAGCCGGCCACTCCGAACGAGAAGCCATAGCCAATGTCCGTCTCCGTGGACTCGGTGCCGAGGAAATCCGTCACCTGCACACCGTTCGCCGGCCCATGGGCGAGAATGTCCGCCAAATCCATCGCGAGGATCCGGCCATGGAGCTGCGGCAGGACGGCGTCCGGAACGACGAAGCGAACCGCGAGCGACGCTTCCGTGAGCCGCTGCCACGAATAGGTGAACTGGGCCGCCACCGTGGGCGTCAGCCGGTTGACGACCTCCGCCTGCACGGACGCGATGGCGGACCGGAGGCTGTCGACCGCCCCCTGCGCCGGGTCGTTGCGGCCGAGTTTGGCGAGGATCGTCTGCAGGGCATTGTTCTGCGCCGCGTCCAGCGCCGCGCCCCTGGCGAGGATGGCCTGCGCCGTTCCCGCGGCGACCCCGCTGATCTGATCAAAAACTGACGAGATCAGCGCATTCACGTCATCGTCCTTGATCCCGACGTGCAGGCCCAGGCCCCCGTCCAGGCCCCGGGAAGTGGAGCGCGACTTCTTTATCGAGAAGGCGATGGCCGGCGCGTCCGCTGAGCCCTGCGGGTTGACCCGCTGGGCGAAGACGCGATACCCGCCGTCGATGGCCGCCGAGACCGTCACCGAAGCCGAGGGGGCGGGACAGAAGGAGATGGGGCCCAAGTCGCCGATCGCGGCATTGATCGCTCCCGCGAGCGTCGAGGCCAGGCTGCCCGCGGTCAACGTGAAGCAGCACTTGAGCGTCCCCTGGGCTCCAAAGGAGAGGATCTGCCAGGGATCGGTCCCCGGGCCCTTGAGGGCCAGGAGCTCATCAATCGCGAAGATGGTCCCAAAGTTCCGGGTCGCGAAATCCAGCGCCGTCCAACACAGGGTCGCCTGGGGGAAAACCGCGCAGGCGTCGGTGACCAGACTGGCATCGCCGTGGAGGCCGAGCACTCCGTTGGTCCCGATGGAAAACCCCGGATCGACCCGGCCGCTGACGGACAGCCCGGAAACGACCACATACGCCGAAGCGGGATCGAATTTGACCGGGGCCCTGGGTATCGGCCCGCCCTGGTCGGGGGCCGTCGCCGACTGGCTCTGGCTCGCCAGATTGAAGAAGCCGATCGGATCCGGATCGGTGTTCCGGCTGATGACCGCGACCGAGGTGGTGACGTCCACGCCGACCGTGACGCGTCCCACCGTCTTCCGTTGGTCGACCGGATCGGAGATATCGATCGCTGAGCTCTGCGGCGACAACCCCAGACTCACCGGTGAACGGGGCAAAACGGGGTCGCCCAGCGGACGGTTCGTCGCGAATGCCGGCAGGTCCTTCCACGACGGCAGATTGAGGATACCCATGGCAGCTGCTTTCTTTACCGGGTCATGGCGGGAGCGAGGGGAGGCCGGTGGGGGGGGTCATTCGCGTCGGTGCCGACCGCCGCGCGATCCTGCCTGACGACGCGGTTCCCCCACGCCCTCAGACTCGTCGATCGCTCTCCGGTCGCCGATCTTGTTGCAGGATATCCAGGTTGTCGGGTTTTTCCAGCGCGGTACCGGCCAAATCGGCCTGGATACGGAAACTGAAATCCGGTCCTAGACAAAAAACGCCGGACCGTAAGGAGTGACACCTCTCAGACTGTAATGAACACGGTGGCGTTTTCCATCGACCTGATGAAGCAGGCCCGCCCCATCGAGTTCGCGGGGAAGGTCGGGCGGCACGGATTCCATGTGTCGCATCACGTAGCGCAAGGCGAGTGGCGCGCGCAGAAACAGTCCCTTCAAGCCGGTATGGGCAAGTTCCTTCATCCAGGTTTCCGTCGTGCCTAACAAGGGTTCGGGCAACTTCTCTCGTACGACGCCTTCGCCCTGACCATGGGCCACCAGGCGTTTGACCGTCAGCAGGATCGCGTAACGGGCCATGGTGGCGCAGGATCTCACCAAGGGATGGTAGGTATCCTCTTCGGGCCGGATATGGATCGGCGCCAGTGCCTGGGGTTCCGATGCCTTGATGCGTTCGCGCAGTTCGGCCCACTGAGCCCGGATATTGTCTGCCTCCCCTTTGTCGGTTGGGGTGTGCTGCAGCCAGGTATCTTCTCCGCGGGCCAGCATGCGGGCCAGGATATCCCGCGCCACGCTGTCGCCAAGCGTGACGGTCACCTTGAATAGCTCGATGAGTCCTTCTTTTCCCCCGGGTATGCGCAAGGGATGGGTGAACCAGTCACGTCCTTGCAGCGCGTCTTCCAGAAACATCTGTGAACCGGAGAAGGCCCGCAGACTCAGCCAGTAGGCCTGCAAATCATCATCCATTCCCTGCAGGAGTCTCCATCCGATGGCCGGACGCTGCCAGGATACCCAGCCGAACACCAGATCCGGGACGAGTGGATCGGCGCCGTTTTCGGTCCCGGAAAACTCCACCAGTTCGGGCTCGCGGCCCTTGGCAAAGACAAAACGCAGTTGCACATGCTGCAGGGGGCTGAGCCGCCCCCCTTCGCCAAAAGGCACCAGGGTCAGATCGGCGCTCGCGAGTCCGTCAAGGGGAACGCGCAGGCTGTGAAGCACGGTGGATTTCCCGATCGGATTGCCGCCATGATTGACGTTGCGCAGCACGACGTGCGCCGGCGGGCCGTCCAGATCGCTGGCCGACCAATCAACCAGCGCCGGGATTGCCGCCGCCATGTACCCGCCGGGGAGAATGTCCCGGTCGGACCGTAACCGCAGAATCTGTCTGTCGTTTTTCGACCAGGAGAGAATCTGATCGGGCGACAGCATACGGTAGGGACTGTCAGTATTCGATTCTCGCATAGGCAGTTTTCTCCGGGTCAAACGCTGCGCGCACGAAATGGTCCGCACGAGTTCCTTGTCCGATGAGCGTGGCGGCGGACTGCGACCGCAGGCCGGGGCTGCGCCAGGCGTTACGCACGGACATCACAGGAGCGGAATAGCCGGATGTGCGGCGGTTGGGGACGATCCGATTGAGGCGGAGCCGGGAGCTTGCGGCGGTGAGATCGGTTTGCCTGGAGCCGGTCTCCGGGGGACCAACGGCACATTGTTTTGGTGGGTGATGCAACGGGCGGGTGGCGATCGCACCCGCCACACCCTTACTTCATGCACCGATGCTTGCGAATTCCTCCCTACGTTTTCCGGCCATCGCGGATCGCGGGACGCCCGGCGCTACCGGCGATGGCTGCTCGACGTGCGCAGGGTGGCGGGGCATTGCCGGCGGGAACGCCGCGCCACTTCGGCGGCAGGACGATCAGGTCGTTTGGGGCCGGCGCGTCCTTCTCGCTCCGGTCGAGGACGCGGAGCCTACCCAGTTGGCGGCGGATGCTGCTCGAGTTGCCACAAGAATCGCATCGAACATCGCATCTCCCAGGTGGAAATTTGAATTGCCGGGCAAGGCAGGTTCGGAGCGCGATGGTCGAATTCAAGTCATCGTGCTTGATCATGCCCCGCGCGAAGGAAGGGCCAGCCGCCGGCTATTCCACCGTGACGGATTTGGCGAGATTGCGCGGCTTGTCGACGTCGCGCCCGAGTTCCGCGGCGATGTAGTAGCTGAGGAGCTGCACCGGGACGGCGGCGACGATCGGCAGGACGGCTTCGTGACACTCGGGGATGGTGATGATCTCGTCCGCCAGGCCGGCGGGGAGCTCGCAACCCTCGGTCGTGATCACGATCGTCTTCCCTTTGCGCGCCTTGATCTCCTGGATGCTGGACACGACCTTGGGGAAGATCTCGCCCTTGGGGGCGAAGAAGACCGTCGGACATTTCTCGCTCACCAGGGCGATGGGCCCGTGTTTCATCTCGGCGGCCGGGTAGCCCTCGGCGTGGATGTAGGAGATCTCCTTGAGCTTCAGGGCGCCCTCGAGGGCGATCGGAAAAAGCGACAGGCGGCCGAGGAACAGGAAGTCCTGGTAGCGGGAGTAGCGCTGCGCGATGTCCTTGATCGCCGGCGCCTGCTCGAGCACCCGGCGCACCAGCTCCGGCGCCTGTTTCAGCGCCTGCACGAACTGCACGCCGCCGCTGAAGCTCATGTCGCGCATCCGCCCCACGTAGAGCGCCACCATGGCCGCGATCAGCAGTTGGGAGGTGAAGGCCTTGGTCGAGGCCACCCCGATCTCGGGGCCGGCGTGCTGGTAGATGCCGCCGTCCGCCTCCCGCGCAATCGTGGATCCGACGACATTGCAGATGGCCATGACCTTGTAGCCCTTGCGCTTGGCCTCCCGCACGGCCTCCCGCGTGTCGAGGGTCTCGCCCGACTGGCTGATCACGAAGAAAAGGGTGTTGTCCCGCAGGGGGGTGTTGCGGTAGCGGAACTCGGACGCGTAGTCGACCTCCACCGGGACCCGGGCGAAACGCTCGATCAGGTGCTCGGCGACGAGGCAGGCGTGCCACGCCGTGCCACAGGCGCAGAATTGAAAGCGGTCGATCTGGCGAAAGTCGTTCGGCGTGAGGTTGAGGCCGCCGAAGTTCGCCGTGCTCTGGTCCTCGGAGAACCGGCCGCGCATCGCGTTTTCCAGCGCGGTGGGCTGCTCGAAGATCTCCTTCTCCATGAAGTGCGCGAAGCGCCCGAGGTCGGCGTCCTCGACCGTCCAGGTCACCCGGTCGATCACCGGCGAGACATCGGCCTGGTCGAGGGTCGTGATGGAGAAGTTCTTGACGGTGACGTGGACGATTTCGCCGTCCTTCAGGTAGACCACGTTTTGGGTGCGGCTGATGATCGCCGCGACGTCGCTGGCGACGAGGTATTCGCCGTCGCCCACGCCCAGGATGAGGGGCGAGCCTTTGCGCGCAGCCACCAGTTCCGCCGGATGATCGGTGCAGATCACCGCGATTCCGTAGGTGCCCTCGACGTGGCGGAGCGTCTTGCGCACGCTCTCGAGAAAGCGGCTGGAATCCGCGCGTTCGGGTTCCTTCTGGTAGTGGTAGGCGATGAGGTTGACCAGCGCCTCGGTGTCCGTCTCCGAGGCGAAGGCGTAGCCCTTCTCCAGAAGGAACTTCTTCATCCCGGCGAAATTCTCGATCACGCCGTTGTGCGCCAGGGCGAACCTGCCGTCGCTGCTGACATGGGGGTGCGCGTTGGCGTCGGTCACGCCGCCGTGCGTCGCCCAGCGCGTGTGGCTGATGCCGGTGCTGCCGACCAGCCGGTGTTCCGCCGCCAGCTTGGCCAGGTTGTCCACCCGGCCGACCTTCTTCACCACCTCAAAGCGTCCGCCGTCCTCAACCGCCAGTCCCGCGGAGTCATAGCCGCGGTATTCAAGCCGTTTCAGTCCCTCGAGCAGGATGGCGGAAGCCTTCCGCTTCCCCACGTAACCCACGATGCCGCACATAAATTGATCTATTTAGACTCGCGATTTTACGAAGGCCGGAGAAATTGGGGCAAGGTAATTAGCGGTATTCCGGATCCGCCCTCGATTTGCGCCCCACGGAGAGTGGCGGCCCCACGGCCGCCCGGCCCGCCGGGAACGCGGATTACCCAGCCCCGAGGGCGCGGACGTGAAGTACCGCCACCGATTTCTCCATGAATGCAAATCCTAGCGTACTCGCGATCATCATGGGCGGCGGCCGCGGCACCCGCCTTTACCCCCTGACCAAGGAGCGCTGCAAACCGGCCGTCCCGCTCGCGGGCAAATACCGGTTGGTCGACATTCCGATCAGCAACTGCCTCAACTCGGGGATTAACCGCATCTTTCTGCTCACGCAGTTCAACACGGCCTCGCTGCACCGGCACGTCCAGAGCACCTACCATTTCGATTCGTTCGGCCACGGATTCGTCGACATCATGGCCGCGGAGCAGACGGAAAAGAGCGTGGACTGGTACCAGGGGACGGCCGACGCGGTGCGCCGCAATTTCGTGCACTTCCGGACCCACCTGCACGACTACCTGCTGATCCTGGCGGGCGACCAGCTCTACCGCATGGATTTCCGCACCATCCTCGAACAGCACATCGCGACCGGGGCGGATGTGACGGTCGCCGCCCTGCCGGTGCCCGCCACCCAGGTCGAGGGGCTCGGGGTGATGAAGGTCACCGACGACGGCGAAATCCAGCAGTTCGTGGAAAAGCCCAAGGATCCCGCGTTGATCGAGAGTCTCACGCTGAGCCCCGCCCTGGAGGCGCGGCTCCAGCAGCCGGCGGCCGGCAAGCGGTGCCTCGCATCGATGGGCATCTACGTGTTCACGCGCGGGGTGCTGCGCGACGCGCTGAACAACAACATGAGCGACTTCGGCAAGGAGGTGATCCCCAGCCTGCTCGGGCGGAAGCGCCTGTTCGCCTACATCTTCGAGGGTTACTGGGAGGACATCGGCACCGTGCGGGCGTTTTTCGACGCCAACCTGGCGCTGGCGCAGCCGCTGCCGCCGTTCAACTTCTACCTGCACGAAACGCCGATCTACACGCACGCGCGGTTTCTGCCGGCCTCCAAGATCAACAAATGCGTCATCGACCACGTGGTCGTGGGTGACGGCTCCATCATCACCGACACGACGCTCAAGCATTGCGTCGTCGGCATCCGTTCCATCATTCGGGAGGGCTCCCACCTGGAGGATGTGGTCATGATGGGGGCCGACTTTTACGAGGGCGATGAGGAGGTGAAGGCCAACGCCGCCGCGGGCACGCCGAACGTCGGCGTCGGCGCGGGTTGCCGGATCCGCGGCACGATCATCGACAAGAACGCCCGCATCGGCGGCGGCTGCGTGCTGTCGCCCGAGGGCAAGGCCAACGGCGACTATCCGCACGGGGTGATGATCCGCGACGGGGTCCTGGTGGTGCCCAAGAATGCCGTGATTCCGCCGGACACGACGATTTGACGCGGGCCCGCCGGCCGGCCATCCTGACGGAGGTCCGGAGCCCAACCCTTATCGGAGGTCCGCGTCATGAAAAAGATCCTCGTCTGCACCGACGGTTCGGCCTACGCGTTCGTTTGCTACGACTACGCGGCGTGGATGGCGCAGCGCACCGGGGCGGAGCTGGAGGTCCTGTACGTTTCCGACTTGCGCCAGTTCGAGGTGCCGATGGTGGCCGACCTCAGCGGCAGCCTCGGCGCGCAGCCGTACCAGGCCGTGCTGGGCAAGCTGCAGGAGTTCGAACAGGAACGGGCGCGGGCGATCCTCGAGCAGGCGCGCCAGCATTTCGCCGCCAAGGCGCTGCCCGCCGCCGCGAACTACGTGCACAAGCTGGGCTTCCTGGTCGACACGTTCCACGACTTTGAGGAGCACGCGGACCTGATCATGCTCGGCAAGCGCGGCGAGAACGCCAACTTCGCCACCGAACACCTGGGCTCGACGATGGAGCGCGTGGTCCGGGCCAGTCACCGGCCGTGCCTCGTCACCTCGCGATCGTTCAAGACGGTGGAGCGCGCCCTGTTCGCCTACGACGCCGGCAAGAGCTGCCAGAAGGCGCTGGAATTTCTCGCGACCAGCTCGGCTTTCAAGGACCTGGAGCTGCACCTGGTGACGGTGGCGGCGCACGCCGAGGAGGAGACGGCGCTGCAGACGCTGCGCGGGGCCGAGGGGGTGCTGCGGTCGTCGGGGTACGCGCCGGTCTGCCAGATGCTGGTGGGGGCGCCGGACACCGAGATCAGCAATTACGTGGATGGCCGGGGCATCAACCTGCTCATCATGGGGGCGTACGGCCACAGCCGCATCCGCCAGCTCATCATCGGCAGCACCACGACCACCATGATCCGCCGGTGCCGGGTCCCGGTGCTGCTGTTCCGCTGAACGCCCGCCGCGCGGGGGCGGGCGCCGTCACGGAAACAGCCCGCGCTTCTGCTTCGCGTCCGCGACGTGCTGGATGCCGAGGGTCAACGCGGCCAGCCGGCGGCTGAATTTCATCCGGCGTTTCTGATATTCGATCCTCCCCTTCGCCCGGTCCAGGATCGCGAAGAGCTTCGTCATCACCTCGTCCCGGGGCCAGTAGTAGCTCTGCAGGTTCTGCAGCCACTCGAAGTAGGAGACGATCACGCCGCCGGCGTTGCACAACACGTCCGGAATCACCTCGATCTCCTCGCGCCCCTCGAGCACCCGGTCGGCGGCGTTGGTCGTCGGACCGTTGGCGGCCTCGGCCAGGATCCGGCAGCGGAGCTTGGCGGCATTGGTGTCGGTGATGACCCGTTCGACCGCGGCCGGCACGAGGACGGTGCAGGGCAGCGTCAGCAGTTCCTGGTTGGTGATCTCCGCGCCGCCGTCGAAATCGCGCAGGACGCGGGTGAACTGCACGTATTGCTGCGCCTTCCGGACGTCGATGCCCTTGGGGTTGTGATAGGCGGCGGTGTGATCGGAGATGGCGATGATCTTCGCCCCGTAGGCGGCGAGCGCGGCGGCGGTCTCGCTGCCCACGTTGCCAAATCCCTGGACGGCCACGGTGGCCTTGTGCATCGGGATCTTGAGGTCCTCCAGGTAGGATTTGACGAGATAGGCGACCCCCTGGCCGGTGGCCTCACGGCGGCCCTCCGAGCCGCCGAGCGGGAGCGGCTTGCCGGTGACGATCGCCGGTTCGACGTGACCGACGTGGTTCGAATAGGTGTCCATCATCCACGCCATCACCTGCTCGTTGGTGCCCATGTCCGGCGCGGCGATGTCGGTGTGCGGCGAGAGGAACGGGATCATCTCCTGCATGTACCGGCGCGAGAGGCGCTCGAGTTCGCCGGGCGAGAGGTTGAAGGGATCGACGATGACGCCGCCCTTGGCGCCGCCGAACGGCAGACCGGCGAGCGAGCATTTCCAGCTCATCCACATGGCGAGGGCGGCGACTTCCCCCAGGGTCACGTCGTGGTGGAAGCGCAGGCCGCCCTTGGAGGGGCCGGTCGAGAGGCTGTGCTGCACGCGGTAGCCTTCGAAGACGACCACCGTGCCGTTGTCGCGCCGGATCGGCAGCGCCACCGCCATGCAGCGGCGCGGATACTTGGTGCGATCGCGAATCGCCTCGGGCAGGTTGATGGCGTCGGCCGCCTTGTCGAATTGGCGGCACGCCATGCGGAATACGTCGGAGTCGTAGAGCTTGGAGACTATGGCCTTGGACATGGTGGGGGTGTTGTCCGGACGGTCGTGGTTTTGCGCCGATGCTGGTGAAAGCACGGCGGGCTGGCAATGGCCTTCGCCACGAGGCGGCGCTTGCCGGAGGGAGGTCCGGCGCCATGATGCGGACCTGTGCGCGCACGCGGGCGGCAGCAGTTCGGCTGGTGGGGTTGGCGGGTCGGCCTGCCGGCGCTGCTGGCCGCGGCCATTGTCGGGGGGTACGCCGTCTGGCTGCGCGCCCGCGAAGGGCCCGGAGTGGACGCGGCGCGGCGCGCGCCCGGGGACCGGTTGCGTACCGAGCAGGCGCGGCTGCAGGCGACGCTGGCCGACGTGCAGCAGCGGCTGCGCGATCGGGAGGGCGACCTGCGGGCCGAGGAGGATCGCGCCCGGATGGCCGACCGCGCCGTCACCTCGCTGCGGGCCGACGATCATTGGTGGCGCACGGTCTGGGACCGGCTGTTTGGCGACGCGGCGGCGGTCCGCACCCAGGAGGAGCGTCTGGCGCGGCTGGAAAAGCTGAAGGCGGCGGCGGTGGCCCGGGAGGCGGAGTTGCGGCACCGCATCGCCCGGACGACCTGGGAGCGCGACGGTCTGGAGATCGCCCTGGAC
>JBJKRD010000450.1:0-5078 GCA_046704925.1 Opitutaceae bacterium
CTACTACTGAATTGTCGGTGCAGGTCATCGCCCGCGGGCGGGCTTCCTACGATTACCCGGCGACGTCCGCCGTTCCTTCCGTCGTCCCAACGCGGTTTTTCCGGCCTCAAGTATCTTTGAAACCCGATCCGGGTCATAAACGCAACCGGCCCAGGTGCCGCCGCCGGCGAGTTGCAGCGCGGCCCAGAGGCGCGTGTCCGCGGGAAGAGCGGGATTCGGCGCGAGGTCCTTCCGCGGCCTCCGGCGAGCCAGGATCCTGCCTCCATCCTCCGACAAGAACCTCCTCCCCCCCTCGCCCACCAGATCCACGGTTCCCTCAAGCCGCCGGCAATCTAGACGGATGCGAATGCGATCGCCGTCCAAAATCTTGCCGATGGGGCCGCCCGCCAGCCCTTCCGGTCCGATGTGGCCAATGCAGGCGCCCGTGGACACCCCGGAAAACCGCGCGTCCGTCAACAGCGCCACGTGCTTGCCGCACGCCAGATGCTTGAGCGCCCCGGTGACCTGATAGGTCTCCTCCATGCCGGTACCCAGCGGGCCGATGCCGGTCAGCACCACGATATCACCCGCTTGGATCCGACCCGCCTTGATCGCGTCCATCGCGTCGCGCTCGCTGACAAAGACCCGCGCCGGCCCTTCGAGCAGGTACACGCCGTCCGCACCGATCACCGACGGATCGATGGCCGTTGCCTTCACGACCGAGCCTTCCGGCGCCAGGTTGCCCCGCGGAAAGTTCAACGTGCTCGCGAGTCCCTGCGCCCGCGCCCGTTCTGGCGGAAGGATCACGTCATCCGGGTCAACGCCGTCCTCCCGCCGCAGCAACTCCCGAAAGCGCCGCCGACGTTCCGAGCTCTCCCACCAATCGAGGTTCTCCGCCAGGGTCTTTCCGGTGACCGTGAGCGCGTCCAGATGCAGCAGCCCCAGGCGGCGCAAGTGGAGCATCACCTCCGGCACGCCACCGGCCAGGAACACCCGCACGGTGGGATGATGCACCGGTCCGTTCGGCAGCACGCTCACCAATCGCGGCACGCGGCGATTCACCGCAATCCAATCCTCCACCGTCGGCACCGCCAGCCCGGCGGCGTGGGCGATCGCCGGGATATGCAGCAGGAGGTTTGTCGAGCCACCAAACGCCGCATGCAGCACCATGGCGTTCTCGATGCTGGCCCGCGTCAAAATCCCGCGCATGGCCAGACCACCCTCGGCCAGCGCGTGCAGCGCCCGGGCCGAACGCCGCGCCATGTCCAGCCACACCGCCTGTCCCGACGGCGCCAGCGCCGCATGCGGCAATGACAGTCCCAGCGCCTCGCCCACCACCTGCGTGGTGGCCGCCGTGCCCAGGAACTGGCAGCCGCCGCCTGGCGAGGCGCAGGCCCGGCACCCCAGCTCAGCCGCCTCCTCCAGCGAGACCAGCCCATGGGCGTACCGGGTGCCCAGCGTCTGCACCGTGCCCGCATCCTCACCCGTCGTCGGCGGCAGCGTCACTCCTCCCGGCACCACCACGCCCGGCAAGTCCGGCAATCCCGCCACCGCCATCAGCATCGCGGGTAGGCCCTTGTCGCAGGTGGCGATGCCCAACACGCCGGCGCGCAGGGGTAGCGAGCGCGCGAGGCGGCGGAAGACGATCGCCGCGTCGTTCCGGTACGGCAGGCTGTCGAACATGCCGGTCGTTCCCTGCGTCCGGCCGTCGCACGGATCGGAACAGAACCCCGCAAACGGCACGACACCGAGGGCCCGGAACTCCTCCGCGGCGGCCTTCGCCAGGAGGCCGATTTCCCAGTGGCCCGTATGAAAGCCCAGCGCCTCGGGGCGCCCGTCCGCCGCCCGCAGGCCGCCCTGGGTACTGAGAATAAGGAACTGGCGTCGGCCCGCTTCCGCCGGATTCCAGCCCATGCCGACGTTCTGCATCATGCCGAACAGATCGCCGCTGGGGCTGTTCAACAGCAGCTCCCGCGTCAACGGGAGGCTTCCGACCGCCCCGTCGGCGTGGGTGCGAACGGCGTATATTTCCGGTAACGCTGAGTCAAAGATCGGATCGCGGGCATTCATGGCGGGAGAAAGGTGAGCTTTGCACAAATGGCGTTCGGACGCGAAGGGCGATTCGCGCGCAACGTGTCACAGGTACCATGGGATTGGAGGGCCGACCGCGCGGGCCACCGGAAGCCGTCTCCCCCCGGACGCATGACAACCAACGGCATTGGCAGCGACCGGGCCTTCTCACCCGACCTGCTCCTCGAGCGGCGTCACCGGGTCCAGCAGGAGCCAGCAGATCGCGCCCAGCACGCAAACAGCCGCGGTCAGATAAAAGGTCACCGTCCAATTGTCCGTCTGCTGCACGATGTAGCCAATGGCAATGGGCGACAGGAAACCGCCCAGATTGCCCATCATGTTCATGGTGCCGCCGAGCGTGCCGACGAACGGTCCCCCGACGTCCATGCACGCCGTCCAGGCGCCGGGCATCGTCAGATCGCCGCAGAAACTCACGAGCGCGATCACGGCCACCGCGAGATACGGTTCGGTCACGAACGTCGACACGACCAGCAAGGCGGCGGCCAGCGTCAGCCCCGCTGCGCCCAAGCCGCAGCGCGCCCGCCGCACACTGCCCAGGCCGCGGCCCAACGCCGGGGCGATCCAGCCCGCCGTCAGCGAGCCGAAACCACCCAGCAGCAGCGGCGTTCCCGCCAGCAGCGCGCTCTGCTTCAGGTCCAAACCGCGCTCCTTGAGCAGGTAGGTTGGAAACCAGGTGACGAAAAAGTACCAGGCATAGCTCAGCGCCGCGTACTGGCCGCACAGGCACCACACGGTCCGCGACCGCAGCAGTTTTCGCCAGGGGACGTGCAGGCGGCCGGCGGTCTGGACCTCCGGCGGCGGCAGAAGCGCGGCTTCGGCGGCGTTGACGTTCCAATGCTCGCGCGGATTGTCCCGATACCACCCAAAAAACAGGATCGCCCAGACGACGCCCAGCAGGCCGAAGACCGAGAACGCGGCGCGCCACGGCATGTACTGCAGGCAGACGTAGACGAGCAGCGGCGCGGCGGCCCCGCCCCACCGGGCGCTCATCCACATGATGCCCTGCGCGCGGGCCCGGTCGCTGACCGGCAGCCAGCGGTTGAAGGCCTTGGTGAGGTTGGGAAAGCAGCCGGCCTCGCCGGCGCCGAACAGAAACCGCGTCGTCACCAACTGCAGCCAGCTCCCCACCCAGCCGGTCGCCGCGGTGAAGAACGACCACCACGCCACGATCCGCAGGAGCACCTTGCGCGGTCCGATCCGGTCGCCCAGGTACCCGCCCGGGATCTCGAACAACGCGTAGGCCAGCGTGAATGCCGAGAAGACGTAGCCCATCCGGGACGGCGACAGGTGCAGATCGTCGGAGATGAATGGCGCGGCCTGCGAGATGCAGACGCGGTCGATGTACTGGATCACCGCCAGCGAGACTGCAAATCCCACGACCCAATAGCGGGCGTGGGTTGGCTCCGACGCCGCCGCCGGGGGCGCGACGGGACCTGCGTCCGGCAAGGCCATGAGCGCAGTCTGCCGGCGCCTGGGAGGGACCGTCAACCCCGCAACCGGCGCCGGGGTGCCGCGCGCAGCCCATTCGGATCGACGCATCTCCACCGCGTGCCCCAAGGTGAGACTCGGACCAGCCCGGATTTGACCCCCGGGGCGATTGCCCAGAAGTTGGAAGGAACCCGACCCTTCCCCGTGATGAAACTCTGCCGCTTCCAGACTGCCTCCGGCCCGGTGCGGGTCGGCTTGGTTGACGAGGATTCCGCCGTGCTCGATCTGACGCCGGCGGGCATCACCGAGCTGGAGCCGCTGCTCGAAAGCGACGACCCCGTCGCCCGGTTGGGCGGGCTCGCCACGGGCACTTTGCCCCGACGCGGGCTGGCGGATGTCCGTCTGTGCGCCCCGGTGGAGCGCCAGGAAGTCTGGGCCGCCGGCGTCACCTACCTGCGCAGCAAGACCGCCCGGATGGAAGAATCGGACTTCAGCGCCTCGGCCTACGATCGCGTGTACGCCGCCCCCCGCCCGGAGCTTTTCTTCAAATCCCTGCCGGAAAAGGTCGTGTCCTCCGGCGAAGCCGTCGGCATCCGGCGCGACGCCCGGTGGAACGTGCCCGAGCCGGAGCTGGCGCTGGTGCTCAATTCGCGCGGCCGGCTTGTCGGTTACACGGCGGGCAACGACATGAGTTCGCGCGACATCGAGGGCGAGAACCTGCTTTACCTGCCCCAGGCCAAGATCTACGACCGCTCCTGCGCCCTGGGCCCGTGGATCACGCTCGGGACCCCGGAGCCGGCCGCTCGTGAGTGGCAGATCCGTTTGGTAATCCGACGAAACGGCGCCGAGGTCTTCACCGGGGAAACCGCGGTCGGAAACATCAAGCGCCGGTTCGACGAACTGGCCGCCTTTCTGTTCCGCAGCCAGGTGTTCCCGCATGGGGCGGTGCTCCTGACCGGCACGGGCATCGTGCCGCCGGAATCGTTCACCCTCCAGCCGAACGATCACGTCGAGATCGCGATCAGCGGCATCGGCGTGCTCCGCAATCCGGTCATCACCGTCTGATCGTTCCGCCTCTTCCACCAGCACCCGGATCTTCACCTTATGCACCTCCACGGAAAGAGCCTCGTCGGCGACCGCCTCAGCTCCGGCACCGGCGAAACCGTCCATGCCATCAGTCCGCTGGACCGCCGCGTCTTGGAACCGCCGTTTCGCGTCGCGGGCCCGGCGGACGTCGATGCGGCCATGGGGCTGGCCGAGGCGGCGGGGCCCGCCTACCGCGAAGCCACCGGCGCCCAACGCGCCGCGTTCCTTGAGCGCATTGCCGACGAGATCGGGGCGCTGGGCGAGGAGCTGCTGGCGCGCGCGCACGAAGAGACCGGGCTGCCGGTGGCCCGTCTGGCGGGCGAACGCGTCCGCACGATGCACCAGCTGCGGCTGTTCGCCGAGGTCGCCCGCGAGGGTTCCTGGGTCGATGCGGGCATCGACCGCGCCCTGCCCGACCGCCACCCCGCGCCCCGGCCGGACCTCCGGCGGATGCTCGAGCCCCTCGCTCCCGAGGTGGTGTTTGTCTCCACCAA
>JBJKRD010000451.1:0-4750 GCA_046704925.1 Opitutaceae bacterium
ACGATCGCCGGCGCCGACCTCATGGCGCTGCACGGGCCGGCGCTGATCATCCCCCGCGACCACGCGGAGGCGGGCCGCCTCTATCGCCAGGTCGATCCGGCGCCCCCGCGGAAGATCGAGATCTCCCTGATTCCCTACTTCGCCTGGGACAACCGCGGCGACAGCGACATGACGGTGTGGCTCCCGGTGCGGTGAGTTCCTGCGCCAGGGCGACCTCCCGGACGTTTTCATGAAACCGATTGAAACCGAGCCCACGAGGATGAACGCCGCAGGGAGAGCGCCGGCTGCCGCTCGGGCGGTGCCGGGCCGGCGCGAACATCCGGCACCCGGCGCCCGCCCCTGAAGCCGCGGCGCCCGACTTTTCGCCAACAGCTCATGTCAATCTCCGACCTCCGCGTCACCGGTCTCCGCTGCGAATACCTCGTGGAGCCGCTGGGCCTGGACGAGCGCGCTCCGCGCCTGAGCTGGCGACTCGAGTCCGATCGCCGCGGCGCGCGCCAGGCGCCGTATCGGGTGCTCGTTGCCGCCTCGCCGGCGGCGCTCACCCGCGGCGAGGCCGACTGGTGGGACAGCGGGCGCGTCGAATCCAGCCAGACGACCCACGTTGCTTATGCGGGCCGCCCGTTGACGTCGCGTGCCGGGTGCCACTGGCAGGTGCAGGTCTGGGACGAGACGGGAGCCATGGCGGTCTCGGCGTCCGCGCACTGGACGGTGGGGCTGCGGCGGCGGCGCGACTGGCGGGCGCGCTGGATCGCGGCCGACCCCGAAATCTGGCGGCGCGATCCGGCGGCGGCCGCGCCGACGTGGACCGAGCCCGGGACGCCCGTCTGGTTTCGCCGGGAATTCCAGGTGGGCCAGGCGGTGCGGCGGGCCGTGGTCTACGCGAGCGCCCGCGGCCTGTTCGAGCTCCACCTCAACGGCCGCCGGGTGGGGGAGGATCGCTTCGCGCCCGAATGGACCGACTACGACAAGCGCATCCACTATCGGACCTACGACGTCACCGGCCTGTTGCGGGCGGGCCCGAACGCCGTGGCCGCCGTGCTCGGCGACGGCTGGTGGAGCGGCTACGTGGGCTGGCAGGAAACCCGGGGGCGGTATGGCAGCCTGGAAAACAGCCTGTTGGTCCAGCTGGAGGTCGAACTGGAATCGGGCCGGCGCCTCACCGTGGCCACCGATGCCTCGTGGCGCGCCAACACGGGTCCGATACTCAGCTCCGATTTCATGATGGGCGAGGTCTACGACGCCCGGCGGGAACTTCGCGGATGGGACCAGCCGGAGCTTGACGACATCGGCTGGCTGCCGGTCCGGGAGGTGGCACCGCCGTCGGCGAAGCTGGTTGCCCAGCGATCGCCGCCGGTCCGCGTGACCGAGACGATCGAACCGGTGGCGGTGAGCGCCCTCCGCCCGGGCGTCTTTATTTTCGATCTTGGTCAGAATATCACCGGCTGGGTGCGGCTGCGCGTCCGCGGCGAGGCCGGTGCGAAGGTGACGCTCCGCCATGGGGAACGCCTCAGCCCGGACGGCACGCTCTACACCGAGAACCTGCGGCGTGCGAAAGCGACGGACGTCTACATCTGTCGGGGAGGCGACGAGGAGACCTGGGAGCCGCGCTTCACCTTCCACGGTTTCCAGTACGTGGAGCTGTCCCTGAGTGTTGGCTCGCCCCATTCCCTCGATCCCTCGGCTCCACCTCCCTCCCTGGTCGGTCGCGTCGTGCATTCCGCCACGCCGCCGACGGGGCAATTCGAATGCTCCCATGCCGGCGTGAACCGCCTCTGGCTCAATGGCCGGTGGTCGCAGCGCGACAATTTCCTCAGCGTGCCGACGGACTGCCCGCAGCGCGACGAGCGCCTGGGCTGGACGGGCGATGCCCAGGTCTTCCTGCGGACGGCGACCTACCACATGGACGTCGCGGCGTTCTTCACCAAGTGGATGACCGATGTCGCGGATGCCCAAACCGCGGACGGCGTCTTCCCCGACACGGCGCCCCGCCTGCGTGAGGGGAAGAACTTCGTCGGCCTCGACGGGCTGGGGGGCGCGGCCGGCTGGGCCGACGCCGGGGTCATCGTGCCGTGGACCGTCTGGCGCGTTTACGGCGACCGCCGGATCATCGAGCGCCACTGGCACGCGATGGTGGCCTGGCTGGAGCATATCCGGCGCGGCAACCCCGACGGGCTGCGGCGCCACGATCTCGGCAACAACTACGGCGACTGGCTCTGCATTCCCGCGGACACCACGTTTCGCACGCAGTCGCCGATGAAGACGCTGCTGGCGACCGCGTACTGGGCGGACGACGCGGCCAAGCTCGCCCGGATGGCCCGCGAGATCGGCCGCGACCGGGAGGCCCGGCGATTCCGGGCGAAGTTCGAACGCGTGCGGGAGGCCTTTCAGCGGGAGTTCCTGCGGGCGGACGGCCGGCTGGCGGTCGAAACCCAGACGGCGTATCTCCTGGCGCTGGCCATGGACCTGTTGCCGGAGGCAATGCGGGGCCGGGCGGTGGCGCATCTCGTGGCCGACATCCGGGCGCACGGCGACCACCTCAGCACCGGCTTCATCGGCGTCAGCCACCTCAATCCGGTGCTGACGCTGGCGGGCCACATCGATCTCGCGTATCGCCTGCTGCTCAAGGAAGACTACCCGTCCTGGCTTTATCCGGTCCGTCACGGCGCGACGACGATCTGGGAGCGCTGGAACGGCTGGACGGAGCAGGACGGCTTCTTTCATCCGCACATGAACTCCTTCAACCACTATTCGCTGGGTTCGGTCGGCGAATGGCTCTACCGCCATGTCGCCGGCATCGAGTTGGATCCCGGGGTGCCCGGCTTTCAGCGCTTCGGGTTGCGGCCCTATCCCGGCGAAGCGCTGACCTTTGTACGCGCGTCCTACCGCACCTTGCATGGCGTGATCGAGAGCGCCTGGCGCCGCGAGGGTGCGGCGTTCACCTGGACCATCCGCATTCCGCCCAACACCACCGCGCGGGTGGGCCTGCCGAGCGATCCCGCGGCCGCCATGGTCACCGACGGCCTGGAACTGAGCGGGCGGGAAGGCGACTTTGCGGTCGGCGAAGCCGTGGCCGGCCGGTACGAATTGCGCAGCACGCTGCCGGCCCGGGGTGAGCCGGACGCCGCTGCCAGGGACTCCTGACGCGAAGTTGACGCATGGAACGGATCGTTGCCCGCTATCTGATCGAAACGCCGCTGCCGGCGGCCGCGGCCGCGGCGGCGCTGGCGGGCGAGCAGTCGTCCGGCACGTTTGTGGACGTGCCCGGGGAGACCACGGAGTTGAAGCGGCGGTACGCCGCCAGGGTGGAGAAGATCACCGAGCTGGAGGAGGTCGCGGCGCCGAGCCTGCCGGGCAGCCGGGCTCGCGGGGCCACCGCCTATCGGCGCGCGGAGATCACGGTCTCCTGGCCGGCGGCCAACGTCGGCGTGAACCTGCCGACACTCGTTTCGACACTGCAGGGCAATCTCTACGAACTGGCACAGTTTTCCGGTTTGAAGCTGCTCGACTTCGAGCTGCCGGCATCGCTGGGCGCGGCCTATCGCGGCCCCCGGTTCGGTGTGGAGGGCACCCGGCGGCTGACCGGCGTCAACGGCCGGCCGTTGATCGGCACCATCATCAAGCCGAGCATCGGCCTGACGCCCGCGCAGTCCGCGGCGTTGGTCGCGACGCTGGTGGAAGCCGGGATCGATTTCATCAAGGACGATGAATTGATGGCGAACCCGCCGCACTCGCCGTTCGATGAGCGGGTCGACGCGGTGATGCGCGTGATCAACGCGCACGCCGACCGCACGGGCAAGAAGGTGATGTATGCCTTCAACGTCAGCGACGAGCTCGATCCGATGCTGCAGCACTACGAAAAGGTCGTGGCGGCCGGCGGAACCTGCGCGATGGTGAGCCTGAACAGCGTGGGGCTCGCGGCGGTCAAACGCGTGTGCGCCGAGGGGGCCGTCGCCATCCACGGTCACCGCAACGGCTGGGGCATGCTGACCCGGCATCCCCTGCTCGGCGTCGAATTCGCGGCTTACCAGAGGCTCTGGCGCCTGGCGGGAGTGGATCAACTCCATGTCAACGGCCTGCAGAACAAGTTCTGGGAGCCGGATGATTCGGTGGTGCGTTCGATCGCGGCATGCCTGGCGCCCGCGCCGGGCGGCGGGCCGATTCTTCCCGTGGTGTCGTCCGGCCAGTGGGGCGCCCAGGCGCCCGAGACCTACCGGCGGACGCGGACCCTGGATCTGCTGTACCTGGCGGGCGGCGGCATCCTTGCGCATCCGGAAGGTCCGGCCGCCGGGGTGCAGGCCCTCCGCCTTTGGTGGGCGGCGGCGGTCGAGGGCCTGGATGCCGAACAGGCGGCGCGGAAATACCCGGCGCTGGCCAAGTCGGTGGCGAAATTCGGAGGCCAACGATGACCCGCGCCGATGCCGGAAAGCCGCGACTTCGCCTGGCGTACTACGGCGACGATTTGACCGGGTCGACCGATGCACTCGAATTCCTGGCGCGCGCCGGGCTGCCCACCGTGCTCTTCCTCGCCCCGCCCGCGCCGGCCCGGCTGACGGCGTACGCCGGGCTGCAGGCGGTGGGCGTGGCGGGGCTGACGCGGGCGATGGCGCCCGACGCGATGGAAGCCGAGCTGCGCCCGGCGTTCGCGGCGCTGCGGGCGCTGGGGGCGCCGCACGTCCACTACAAGGTATGCTCCACCTTCGATTCGTCGCCGACCGTGGGCAGCATCGGCCGGGCGATCGACGTCGGG
>JBJKRD010000452.1:0-6347 GCA_046704925.1 Opitutaceae bacterium
CTGCTGTTGTGATCTCCGGCCGGCGAGCCGGTCCCGGGATCATGATCATGGTTTGGCCGTCACGTGGAAGACCTGGCCGAGCGGGCCGTAGCTCGCCGTCACGTTCTTGAGCTGGCTCACGGCGGGGGCATCCGCAAGGGCGCTCGCGTACGGAATGGAGAGATCGATCTCCCAGCCGCTGGCGCTGACGCAGGCCGAGGCGGGGATCTCCATGCGAAGCCCGGGCTGGATCTCGAAAGGCGGATAGGTCGGCACCACCCCCAAATAAAACACTTCGTGCTGATTCAGGTTGAGCAGGGCGTCCGTCAGGAACCCGATGTCGGTGTGGTCGCGACCGTACACCTCCTCGTCGAACAGGGACGAATAGGTGACGAAACGCCCGTTCGGCGGCCGGACCGGCACGTGGAATTCGCGGTCGAGAAAGGAAAGATCCCGGTGATTGGCCAGATAAGATTTGACGGCCGTCGGCAGCGGGGCGACGTCCAGGAACGCGTGGCGCGACAGGTCAACGCGGCATTGGTCGCCTTGCTGATGAAGGGCGGCGACCGGCACCACGCGGGTGTCGCCGAACAGGCCGAACAGACCGCTGGTGACCAGCACGTCGGTCAGCCGCGGCCGCCCGTGAAAGTCGAAGACGAAGTCCGAGATGTCCCCCACGTGATACCCGTCGGCCGACATCACATGCAGGCCCAACAGATCCCGGGCCTTGTACAGATTGACACTCGTGCCGTGGATGACGACGCGGGCATGGAGGAGCGGCACGGCAGCCAGCAGGCTTCCGGCCAGAAGAACGGCGAACCGTTTTGCAGTTAAGACTGTATTCATGATTGAGTGTGCGTTGAGATGATAATTCTGTCCGCCGGACCGGCGCCGAGGTTCCCTGGGGCGGACAAACTCCGAATCATTGCGGAACTTTTCGCGCCACGGCGGACGGAAGATTGAACGCGCACCCGTTCCCGGCGCCTAACGCTTGGGTGAGTTGGGTGCCGCGGGCGGGCGTGGATAAACGTTTCTTTTCCGGGCGTTCCGTGTATTGCGTGGGGGCATCATGGCGCGAATGTCGGTGCGGCAGATGTGGCGGGCGCGGCTGGAGGGGCGGCTGGCGCCGGTGGCGGCTGCCGGGCCGGTGGAAGGGCGCCGGTCGCCGTTCGCCGGGTGCGTGTTGGGCGTCGATCCCAGCCTGCGCGGCACCGGGCTTGCCGTGGTGGACTTCCAGCCCGGGCGTCCCGCCGTTCTGCTGATGGCCCGGACGGTGCGGGTGCCGGCGCGCCGGACGCTGGCGGAGGCGCTCGCGGAGATTCACCGCGAAGTGACCGCGCTGCTCGACAAATTTCCCGTACGCCATGTGGCGCTGGAGCAGACGATCTACGTCCAGAACGTCCGGACGGCGCAGATTCTCGGCGCCGCCCGGGGTGCCGCCATCGCCGCCGCGGCGCTGCGCGACCGTCCCGTGTACGAATACCCGCCGTTGCGGGTGAAGCAGGCGGTGGTGGGCGTCGGCCGCGCCAGCAAGGAGCAGATGCAGCGGACGGTCCGGGCGCTGCTGGACCGGGTCGCCGGGTGGCGGGATGCGCTCTCGGCCGACGAAGCCGACGCCACCGGCGTGGCCCTGTGCCACGCCTTGACCTGGCGGGACGAGTAAGCGGGCGCGCCGCCGCCGGAACCGCACGCGAGCCCATGACGCACCGGGAAATCATCGCCACGGCGATTTTCGCGCTGACCTACCTGCTGATCAGCGGCCGGCGGCTAAAGGTGCTGCCGCTGAACCGACCGGCCTCGGCGTTGCTCGGGACGGTGCTCATGGTGGTCAGCGGCGTGTTGACGCCCCAACAGGCCTATCGCGCGGTCGACTACGACACGCTGGTGCTCCTGCTGGGCATGAGCCTGATCTCCGCCTACCTGTACCTGGCCGGATTCTTCGACTGGACGGCCGGCTGGGTGCTGCGGGCCGCCCAGACGCCGTCACGGCTGCTGCTCTACCTGATCCTGACCTCCGGGGCCCTTTCCGCGCTGCTCGTCAACGACACAATCTGCTTCATGTTGACCCCGCTGGTCGTGGCGATCGTGCTGCGCGGACGCCTGCCGCTCCTGCCCTATCTCCTGGCCCTGGCGATGAGCGCGAATCTGGGCAGTGTGGCCACGCTCGTGGGCAATCCCCAGAACATGATCATCGGCCACCTGTCGCAGATCCATTTTCTGCGGTTCTCCGCCTCCCTGCTGCCGGTGGCGCTCGTGGGCCTCGCGGTCCAATACGCCGTGCTGCGGGTCGGATTCCGCCGGGAGTTGGACGGCGCCCGGATCGCGATTCCGGACGACGCGCCCCGGCCGGTCGACCGGCGGTTGGTGGCCATAACCGGCGGCGTGCTCGCGCTGGTCTTCGCGGGATTCCTCGCAGGCTGCAACCTGAGTTGGACGGCCCTGACCGGAGCGGTGCTGATCATGGTTCTGGCGCGCCGCGACACCCACGAAGTGCTCAAGCTGATCGACTGGCACCTGCTGCTGTTTTTTGCGGGATTGTTCGTAGTCGTCGCGGGCCTGAATTCCACCGGGCTGCCCGATCGTCTGTATGCCGGGATGCGGGGGCTCTTCGGCTCCGGCGTTGGCGCGCAGGCCTGGAATCTCTCGTGGTTCTCCGTGCTCGGCTCGAATGTGTTCTCCAACGTCCCCTTCGTGCTGGTCGCCGGGAAATGGATCCCCGGTTTTGCCCAACCGGAGCTGATGTGGAAGGTCATGGCGCTCGCCACGACTTTCGCCGGCAACCTCACCATCCTTGGATCCGTCGCCAACATCATCGTGGTCGAGTCGGCCCGGGGCCACGTGGAGGTGGGATTCTGGGACTACGCGAAATACGGCATCCCGGTCACGATCCTGACGACGGCGGCCGGAGTCGCGCTCCTGCTGTGGATGCGGTGAGGCATCGGCTCACGGAGGAAGCCATGATTCCGGCAACCGACGCGGCGTTTAACTGGATCATGTAGCAAGCGGAAAGGAAACGACTTGCGCAATTGCCCGGGCCTCGCGGAAAGGGAGAGGGGCGTTTTTTAATCGCTTCGCCGGACGGCTTTTTCCAATCTCCGCGGTTTTTCCCATGGTTGATGCATCCATCATCCCGGCCGCATGGGCCGGTGTGGAGGGTCGGACCGGCGCGCCGGGGGCGCCCGGCGGAGCCGTTGGCCGCGTCGCGACGCGGTGGGGAAGGGAGTAAGCGGAGAGGCGATGACCTGGCCCGTTGGCATCCGGAGCGGGCAAGCCCCGCGCCGGCGTCATTGGGAGACGGCGGCACTCGTGGCGGCCCCGAGTTTCCGGGGTCGACGGCGGAGCGCGGACGCCGGACCGAGGCCGGGAGGGACGCGGCGATGACCACCGGATCCTGGCTGGCTGTGTGGGGCGGGGGAATGGTCGCGGGCGTATTGGGCGGATGGCGGTTTCGACGCGTATGGTTGGTGACCGTGCTGGTGGGATCGGCGGCCGCGCTCGCGGCGGCGGCCGGCGTGCTCGCCGGCGGACCGGGGTGGGATTGGCGGCCCGGGTTCATCCTGGGCGGGGTCCCGGTGCACCTGCAATTGGATGCCTTGAGCGCGTTCTTTCTGGTGCTGGTGGCCGGGATCGGCGCGGCCGGCGCCGTCTATGCGCACCGCTATTGGCGCGATGAAGCCCATCCGCGCTCGGCGCCCCCGGGTCGGGCGTGGTGGAGCTTCCTGCTCGGGAGCATGGGCCTCGTCCTGGTGGCGGCCGACGGCCTGCACTTCCTGATTGCGTGGGAGATGTTCGCCGTGAGCGCGTATTTCCTGATCACCCGCGAGCGGCAGCGGCGCGAAGTGCGTGCCGCCGGCTGGCTCTTTCTGGTGGCGTCGCATGCCGGCACGCTGTGCCTGTTCGCGTTCTTCGCCCTGCTGGCCGCCCGCACGGGCGGCTGGGACCTGGGCCCGATGCGGGGCCGGGCCGACCTCGCGCCGTTGTTTTGGCTGGCGCTGGTGGGTTTTGGACTGAAAGCGGGCCTCTTTCCCCTGCACGTCTGGCTGCCGTCGGCGCACGCCAACTCGCCGAGCCACGTGTCGGCCGTCATGTCGGGGATCGCGATCAAGATGGGGATCTACGGTCTGATCCGCTTCAGCGGCTGGCTGCCGGCGCCCGCGGCGGCGGGGTGGGTGGTCGCCGGGCTGGGGGCGGCCAGCGCGGTGTTGGGCGTGGCCTTTGCCCTGGGCCAGCACGATCTGAAAAGGCTGCTGGCCTACCACAGCGTTGAGAACATCGGCATCATTTTGCTGGGACTCGGTTTTGCCCTGGTGGCCGTCGCCCGGGGCGACGCCGCATGGGGGCTGCTGGCGCTGGCGGGCGCCCTGCTGCACGTGTGGAATCACGGGTTGTTCAAGTCGGTGGTCTTCTTCGGCGCCGGTTCGGTGGTGCACGCGACGGGCACGCGCGAAATGAGCCGCCTGGGCGGGCTCTGGCGCGCCATGCCGTGGACCGCGGGGCTTTTCACCCTGGGCGCGGTCGCCATCTCGGGCCTGCCGCCCCTCAACGGTTTTGTGAGCGAATGGCTCGTCTACCTGGGCCTGTTCGACGCGGTGCAGCGGCGCGGCGCGGTGGCGGTCGCCGCGGTGATGGGCGTGGTCCTGCTGGCCCTGACCGGGGCCCTGGCCCTGGCCTGCTTCGTCAAGGCCTGCGGGGTGGTGTTCCTGGGCGCGCCGCGGACGGCAGAGGCGGAACGCGGACACGAATGTGGGTGGGGCATGCGCGGTGCGATGCTGGTCCTGGCGGCCGCGTGCGGTGCCATCGGCCTCGCGCCGGTCTGGTTCTGGCCGGCGGTCGCGCGGGCGGCGGCGGCGTGGAATCCCGGCTGGGCCGGACAGGCACCGCCGCCGTCGCTCGCGGCGCTCGGGCATTGGCAGGTGGGATTGGCGGTCATGGGCGTCCTGGCCGCGGGGTTGCTGGGGCTGCGCGTCCGCGCCCGCGGATGGCGCCGGGCGCCGGCCTGGGACTGCGGCTTTGCCGCGCCGACCCCGCGCATGCAGTATACGGCGGGATCGTTTGCGCAACTCATCACCGGCTGGTTCGCCTGGATCCTGCGGCCGCGGCGGCATGAGGTGGCGGCGACGGCGGTGCTGCCGGCGCGGGCGAGCTGGACGGAGCATACCCCGGAGACGGTGCTCGACGAGGTCATCGCGCCGGCGGGCGGTCTGGTTTTGCGGCTGGCGGCGGCGGCGCGGCGGCTGCAGCACGGCCGGGTGCAGGCCTATTTGTTGTACGTGGTGGCGGCGTTGGCCGTCCTGGCCGGCATCGTCTGGCTGAAGGGAGCGGGATGAAGCCGGAAACGGACTCGGGGCACGGAAAGGGCCGGACATGTACCTGAATCTCACGCAGGTGGCCGAGTCATTCGGCGTTTCGGAGCGGGTCGTCGAAGACTGGATCCGCCGCGAAGGGCTGCCGCACACGCCGGACCGGGGCAGGCTTTTGTTCGACCGGGCCCAGGTGGCCGAATGGGCCGCCGGGCGTGGCCTGGCCGCCCAGGTGGGACATCTGGCCCCGGCGATCCGCGGGGCGGCAACCGGAGCGGACCTCGCGCCGCTGCTGCGCGCCGGCGGCATCTGGCGCGACGTTCCCGAAGGGAACGTGGGCGAGGTGTATCGCCGGATCGTCTCGGCCGTGCCGGGCGTGCCGCCGGCGGTGCGCCAGTTGTTGCTCGAGCGGTTGAAACTGCGCGGGGCGGTGACCCTGGCTCCCGTCGGCGGCGGGTTCGCGCTGCCGCACCCGAGCACGCGCGTCACGCTGGGCCGGGACTCCGGCGTCATCGCGCTCCTGCTGCTGCGCGAGCCCGTGGGCCGCGTGGAGCCGGTGGTCGACGACGTTCCCATCACGCGCCTGGTTTTTTTCATCGCGCCGTCGCCGCGGGCCCATCTCGACCTGCTCGGCCGCCTCAGCCGCGTGCTGGTGCGGGGACCCCTGCGCGACGTGGTGATGCGGGGGGCGGCGGACGAGGAGATCCTCGGGGCCCTGGCGGCCGCGGATGACGCGGTGTCCGGGACGGCGGAGCGGGAGGAGGCAACGTGACCACCGGAGCATGGCTGTGGGACCTGAAGACGGTCGCGGTGATCCTGCTGCGGCTGGCGGGCTGGCTGCTGCTGGCGCCGCTGTTGCCGGGCATCGTCAACAAGGTCAAGGCGTGGGTCGCCGGCCGTCGGGGGCCGCCGGTGCTGCAGCTCTATTTTGACCTGATGCGATTGTGGCGGAAGGGAACGGTGCTGGGTGCGCTGGCGTCGCCCGGCTTCGTCGCCGGGCCGGCGGTCGCCTGGGTGGCGGTGGCGGGCGCGGCGCTGCTGCTGCCGGTCGGCCTCGCGGGCGGCGGG